>JACIWT010000013.1 GCA_014360825.1 Chloroflexota bacterium
CTCCACACTGCCTGGGAAGCGTCCGTAGTTGGAGTCGTACTTCAGCAGGTGGGCGTTGGTTTGAGCGTCGAAGAGGTCGTTGACGGCCACTACGGAAAGGTCATCGGGATAGTAATCCAGCATGGCCTTGAAGGCCTGCCGTCCGATCCTGCCGAAACCATTGATGCCGATTTTCACTGCCATGATCTCCTCCCGGTAATGGATTGGATGCTCATAGGGTTGTATAAAGTGGCAACCAGTCTAATTCGTCACCAGCAACTGGGGGACGAGGATTCGAACCTCGGTACGCAGATCCAGAGTCTGCTGTCCTACCGCTAGACGATCCCCCAGCGCGTCCGAAATATTAGCACAAATCTTGTCAATTGGCAAATAGGAGTGGTGCACTCCGAATTAAAGCGAATGCTATCAGATCTCTAATAGCCGTGTCTCGGCCTGTTCTAACCTCCGCAGGGTTCGCTCCTTTCCTAAGATGCTCAATGTTCCGAATAGCGGAGGTGAGACTTCTTTTCCAGTAGTAGCCACCCGAATGGTCCCGAATACTTGTCGCGCTTTCATGCCCAGTTGTTCCACCAACGGCCGCAGCGCTCTCTCCACTGTCGCCTCATCAAAACAGGGGAGCCCCTTCAGTGCCTCCCGCGCTGCCCGTAACACTCGCAGTGCATCTTCCTTCGTCATATCTTTTTCGACAAGCCGTGCTGGATTATACTCGAGGCTTTCAGAGAAGAAGAAATCCACCATTGCCACCGCATCGCTCAGCCTTTTCAATCGTTCCTGAATGAGCGGCGTGATGCGCCGAAGCATTTCACGATCGGCATCCAACCCCGCTTTCCTTAGAAAGGGCATGAGACGGTCTGTCAAGTCATCGGGTGCGAGGTTGCGAATGTACAGACCATTCATCCAGTCCAATTTATCGTATGAAAAAGCAGCAGGCGATTTGCTCACTCGATCCAGATCGAACCGGGCAATGATCTCTTCACGGCTCATCACCTCGGTCTTATCATCATAAGACCAACCTAAGAGTGCCAAAAAGTTGAACATGGCTTCGGGTAGATATCCCAGGTCACGGAAATCGTGCAGGAGCACCACATATTCTCGCCCGTCCTCGCCGATGGTCTTGCGTTTGCTCATCTTGCCTTTGCCGCTGGGATTCAGTACCACTGGCAGATGAGCGTACTCTGGAGGCGTCCACCCAAAGGCGCGGTATAGGACCACGTGGCGTGGAGTGGACGGTATCCACTCGTGGCCACGCATGATGTGGGTGATTTCCATCAGATGATCATCCACTACGTTTGCCAAATGATATGTGGGATAACCGTCGGATTTCAGTAGTACCAAATCGTCCATCTGGTCGTTGCGCATCGTGATGAGGCCGTGGATACGATCGTAAAAAGAGGTTTCTCCTTCCAGAGGCACCTTGAGCCGGATCACCGGAACAATGCCCTGGGCTTCGTAGTCGGCGATTTCTTTGCGGGTCAGATTACGGCAACGCCGATCGTAGCCTGGTGGTTGTTTGCGTCGGCGTTGTTCTTCCCGCATGGCCTCTAACCGTTCGGTGCTGCAATAGCATTTGTAGGCTTGGCCTTCCGCCACCAGTTTTTGGGCGTATTCCTGATAAATCGGTAGTCGCTCAGACTGAAAGTATGGCGCGTATGGTCCACCGACTTCTGGGCCCTCATCCCAGTCCAAACCCAACCAGCGCAATCCATCGAGCAGGTCTTGGAGAGCCGCAGGCACATAACGGGATCGGTCGGTGTCCTCGATGCGCAGCACAAACACCCCCCCGTGTCTTCTGGCAAAGAGCCAATTGAATAGCGCTGTGCGTGCTCCCCCAGCATGAAAATATCCTGTGGGGCTTGGGGGATACCGCACACGAACTTTGTTGGTCGTCACAAATCCCGCCTCCAATCAAGAGTAGCGGCTGTTTAACGATTCGTCTATCTGCCTCAGAGTAATGGCAATCACGCGAAGTCCAACTTCCGGTAACGCATGACCACGTTTTCTACCAAGCCAACCCCAATGAGCATGGTGGTAAGGGCACTACCACCGTAACTGACGAAAGGCAAAGGTAGCCCAGTCACAGGGAGCAGGTTCACGTTCACGGCAATATTGACCACTGCCTGGAAAAAGATCATGGTTGCGACCCCGACGGCAATCAGCCGGCCGAAGGCGTCCTGGGCCAGGCTTGCTGCGCGGAGGATACGCCATAGAAGCACCGCGAAGAGGGTCAGGAGTAGTATCGCACCCATGAAACCGAATTCTTCTGCCAGAACGGAAAAAATGAAGTCCGTGTGACGTACGCGCAGGAAGTAAAGTTGGCTCTGCGTGCCCTGTCCATAGCCCTTGCCTAACAATCCCCCGGACCCGACGCTGATCAGTGCCTGCTGCACATTGTAACTGATGCCGGAAACATCACTGGCCGGGTTCAAAAACACGAGGATACGCTCTCGCATATAACCTTTCATTGAGGCCCAGATAGCCGGTGCGCTCACGGCGCTGATGGCTGCAAAAACGGCTATATGTGCAGGACGTAGCCCGGCCGCGAAAACCACCCCGAACCAGATGGCTAATATTACCACAGCGGTTCCTAAGTCAGGCTGGAGGTAAATAAGCCCTATAGGTGCAGCAACGAACAGGAGCGACACAAGTACAGGGACAATGGAGGTCATGTGTTCTTGGTGATCAGACAAATATTTCGCCAGGAAAATAACGACTACGATTTTGGATAGTTCCGACGGCTGAATAGGAAAAAGGCTGAGGTGAAACCAACTGGTTGCGCCAAAGGAAGTGTGACCAACGACGAAAAGCGCGGCCAGCGTTACTAACATCCCCACATACAACAGCCAGTGCATACTTGCCAGGTAGCGATAATTAAATCCAGCCACAAGAAACAATATCACCAGCCCAGCAAACCCGTAGATAGCCTGCCGTACTGCAGCCTGCTCCCACAGCCCGGCCTCGCTATCGAGTTGGGCAGTGGCGCTGTGGATCATCGCCACGCCAATGAACATCAAGACCATTGCTGTCAGCAAAAGCAGAGGGTCGAAGTTTCGCCAGATGCGTCGATCTAACATAATCTAACCTAAACAGCGCTCATTTGGGCTCTTCGTCTGCACAGGAGCCATTTAACCATTCCCAAAAGCATCGCCAAGGTATCTGCTAAGCGTCATCAGGGCCGTAACTAGGGAAATCACGTCGTGGGATAAGGGGAATCGTGGCCATTAACCGGCTGTGTCCGCGAGAGTGAGATAACTGGATCTTGATGCCTTCACGATCCACAGGTACATGTTTCGAAATCACAGCGATGATCTCCGTTTTCAGTATTTCCATCACCCGTGGCGAGATGTCCGTGCGGTCATAACTAAGTACCAAACGAAGGCGCTCTTTGGCTATCTCTTTGCTCGACGGCTCTCCCCTGCCCAGTATTCGGTTCAAGAAGCTCATGGTATTCCCCCGATCTGGCCCTTATCATGGGCCTTCTCAATAACCTGCGCTGTTATGCTCCTATCAGACGCTTCAAGCGGGACAAGAGGCTAACTGGTTCCTCTGTAAGGTCTGGAAAAGGCACGGTCTCGCCTAACAGCCTATGGGCAACGTCGTGGAACGCTTTACTGGCAGGCGAATTCTGCTCGTGGGCAATTGGCACACCACGGTTCGTGGATACGATGACCCCTTCATCTTCGGGTATGACGCCGATCAACTCAATGGCCAATATCTCAATCACGTCCGTCGTATCGAGCATGTCGCCTCGTTTCACCATGGCCGGCTTGATGCGGTTGATGATTAACCTGCCAGGTCCTTTACCAGACGACTCCAGAAGACCGATAATGCGGTCTGCGTCGCGCACTGCCGATACCTCGGGCGTGGTGACCACAAGTACCTCATCGGCTCCCGCGATTGCATTGCGGAAGCCCCGTTCAATGCCTGCGGGAGAGTCAATCAGCACAAAGTCGGCCAACTCCCGCAATTCCGCACATAAACGGGCCATGTCGTCTGGGCTGACAGCAGTCTTGTCGCGGCTTTGAGCAGCGGGCAAAAGGCTCAATTCAGAAATTTTCTTATCGCGGATCAAAGCCTGTTTCAGCCTACAGCGGCCCTCTACCACGTCCACGATAGTGTAGACGATGCGGTTCTCTAGTCCCATCACCACATCTAAATTGCGCAACCCAATGTCCGCATCCACGGCAATGACCCGCTGCCCGTTCAGAGCCAAAGCCACGCCGATATTGGCAGTAGCCGTCGTCTTACCGACACCTCCTTTTCCCGATGTGATTGTAATGACCCTACCTGGCATAGTTGCCTCCTTGTTTTCTTCTTCGGGCGGTGTCGTGCTATCCACTTTTCCCTCAAATGCTCTCCCAAGAATCCACTACGATCGTGCCATCTTTCACGTAGGCTACCTCGGGGCGTGCTCTATGCTGGGCTTGTTCTTCGGGTGCTCGTGCGATATAATTTCCAATCCGGAGTTGCGCAGGGGCCAGGTTCAGCGCACACACAACCGCCTCATCGTCGCCGATTGCGCCTGCTTGCACTACACCGCGCACCTTGCCCCAGACAATCACGTCGCCCCCGGCGACGACTTGTCCCCCGGGGTTCACATCGCCGACGATGACCACGTGGCCAGGATGTTGGACGACCTGGCCGGAGCGTACTGTGCCACGCAAAAGGATGCCCTCGCTTAGGACGGGCCGCTTCACTTCCGCTTTGGCTCCCCGGCGGTGAGGACGTGGCCGTGGCGGCTGGGCTCGCAACCCCAAGCCGTGAGCAACGGAGATCACGTCTTCGTTTGCGCTCACCACCGCGTGTAGTTCAATATCGTGCTCTCTCAGAAGAGCCATTACTGTTTTCAGCATCTCGGCGGTGAGCAGGTGCGTGCCTGGGTCCAAGCTCACCTCCGCTCCACGGAAAAAGGCAGCCGTATCTTTCAATCGTGACTGCAGTTCAGTTAGTAACGCTTGCCATTCTCCGTCTCCTAAGGAGATGAGTAGCCCTTCGCCTGTGCCCTTCAACATAACCTGATTCTCAGCCATTCGCCACCCCATCAACTGCCTGGCTCTGGTGTGGGCGAGGGTTGCGGCAGGCCGAAATAATAGCGCAGTATCTGAGCCGCGATCGGTACGGCAACTGTCGCGCCTGATCCCCCGCCGGCAACAAAGACCACGATAGCAACTTCCGGCTTCTCGTAAGGCGCAAAGCCCGTAAACCAGGCGTGAGTGGGGAGGTTGCCCTTTTCGTCGCGTGGGCCGGGGTACTCTGCTGAGCCCGTCTTGCCCGCCACACTCACCTCCGGAAGATTGATACGGTGCGCGGTGCCACTGGTAACCGCAAGTCGCATCCCTTTGCGCACGATGTCTAACGTTTTGGGCGAAAGCGGCAATTGGTGGATCACTTTTGGGGTGAATGGAACCACTGTTTTGCCTGCTGCATCCACTATTTGGTACACAAGTTGTGGTTGGAGAAGCGTCCCGCCGTTAGCCACTGCGGCGGTCATGTTGAGCACTTGGAGTGGTGTAGCCAGGATATACCCCTGGCCAATGGCGGCGTTGTAGGTATCGCCTGTTACCCAGCCCTCGCCGTAGTTAAGCCGCTTCCATCTCTCGTCAGGCACCAGACCCGCGTTTTCACCAGGCAATGCAATACCAGTTTTCTCTCCGTATCCAAACTGCTTGGCATAATAGCCCAATTTGGTTATTCCTAAGCCAGCGAAATCCCCGTAGCCGCCAGTGACTTGGTAGAAAAAGATGTCGCATGACTGTGCAATAGCCTCATAGATGTTCAACCAGCCATGTCCCCATTCATTCCAGCACTTAAAGGGTGTTGCTTTCTCAGGGTCATCTGGGAAGTACTTGTTGGGTAGGTATAGCATGCCCTTGCATTCGAATTTGGTACTCTCATTGATGAGCCCTTCTTGCAACACTCCGCAGGCCGAGACGATCTTGAATGTCGAACCGGGCGGGTAAAGGCTGCTGATGGCGTGATTAATCAGTGGGTGTTCCGGATCATTGCTTAACCGCTCGTAGTCTTCTGACGAAATGCCTTGGGCGAACAGATTGTTGTCATAGCCAGGCAGGGAAACCATGGCCAATATTTCGCCCGTTTGTGGGTTCATCACGATCACAACACCGGACTTGGAGTTGACTTGGTGCATTGCCTCACGGAGGGTTCGCTCAACGTACTGTTGTAGATCCAGGTCAATGGTGAGAATAAGGTTATTGCCTGGCGTGGGTGGGTCAATGGCCAGCACATTGACCTCCCGTTCGAAGGCATCTACCTCGATATGCTTTTGTCCTTTGATCCCGCGTAACTGGCGCTCGTAAGTCAATTCCAGCCCAGTCAGTCCCACCTGATCAGTCCATTCGTAGCCGGTGTTTTGATCGCGGAGATAATACTCAGCGTTTTCCGCAGGGATGCCGCCCGTGAAGCCTAAGATATGCGCCATCAAAGAACCGGTGGTGTATTCGCGTCGAGGCTCTACAGTGACAACTACGCCGGGCAGATCGAGCCGCTCTTCTTCCAAGATAAAGGCCGCCTCCCGTTCTACGTTAGAGGCTATCACCACCGGAGCATAAGGACTACTCGTCTGCTGATCCAGGATATCCAGAATACCTGGTCGGGTCTGGTCAAAAAAAGGACCGCCTAGTCCGGCCACCTTGGGGCTGGTGTCGGTGGCCAGGCTACGACGCACTGGCATGCGTAGCACCTCTGAGAGACGAGCGACAACTTGTGCGCGTTGGTACTCGTCTTTTGGCAGCCGGGCTGGGATTACGGAGACGGTAAAACTACCTACGTTGCGCGCCAGGAGCCGGCCCCTGCGGTCATAGAACACACCGCGCGGTGCCTCTATGGATATCAGACGATAGCGGTTTTGCACGGCGTGCTCTTGGTAAACCGCTGCATCGATAATTTGCAGCTGCCATAACCGCAGACTGAGCACGACGAAAGCGAGCAGAACGACAATCTGCATAACCAACAATCTCAGTCTCGCTTGCGCAGCGGCGGCGTTCTCATCCACGATTGCTTCACCATAATGTAACGTACATAAAATATTTTACATCAGAAATTCAAAAACGAAAAAGCGTTTCCTATAGTTCCCTCCCGCTATCTTCTGGGCGTGAACACGCCCAACGTATTATCCAATAAACCGGGATCATGAAAAGGGTATTCAGCACCGCGGAGGGTAGTATTACTTGCCCGATACTGCTGCCCCAGACAGTGGGATGACCAAGCGCTTGCAAGAATGCCAGAATGACGATATCGTAAACAAAAGTGGATGTGGTGGCTGCGACGATGGGTAAAAAAATCCCCATTCCGAAAAAGAAACTCTGCATTGAGCCAACGAGGAGACTCGTAGCCAGCAAAGACACGGTAAATGCACCGAAGGGTGCGCTGGATAGGAGATCCAAAACAAGCCCGCCAATCAGTGCCCACCCTAGACCTTCGCGGTAGCCCCGCGAGAGCGCCCACGAAACCACGACAATCAGCATTAGATCTGGATGGACCCCCCAAATAGCGAAACGGGGCATCAGAGAAGTCTGCATGATGCCCACGCTAAAGAGAATGGCGAGGGAGACGTAGAGGTTAATGATGACTCACTCCGTTGGCAGAAAATTCAGGATCACCATGACCATTTCCAAGCGGCTGAAATCGACGGCAGAACGTATTTCTGCCTCCTGAAACATCTCATTGTCGCGTTGATGCACCGCGATAACTTGTCCGATGACCAGGCGCTTCGGAAACTTGCCTCCTAACCCGGAGGTCAAGACAATATCACCCACGTTTACCGCGTCGCCTTGCTGAATGTAACGCATCAGCAAGACTGCCGAAGATTGCCCTTCCACAACGCCTGTAGCCCGCGAACTCTGGATGAGTGCACTTACAGAACTAGACGGGTCGGTGAGCAACATCACCTGCGCCGAGTTAGCCGTGGTGTGCGTCACACGCCCCACCAATCCCGCTGCAGTGATGACTGGCATTCCTGGCGCTACACCATCTCGGCTCCCACGGTCGATGATCAGATAGCGCAAGATGTTGCTAGGGTCACGTCCGATGACTTCTGCGGAGAGCAAGGTGAAAGTTGGATGCGCTTGCTTGAAGTTCAGTTGTTCGCGCAATGTGGCGTTCTCGATAGCGGCTTCTTGCAGACGAACATTTTCGATCATGAGCAGATCTACCTGTTCTTGCAATTCCTTGACCCTGGTCCGTAGTGTCCCAATATCGCGCATTGTGGCCCAGAGTTCTCCCACGCTGTCACTTAAGCGGGTCAGGCTGTACTGAAATGGGGCTACAAAGACAGAAACCACATCCTCTACTGGGCCGAGTCGTCCGAATTGAGACAGGACCATCAGGGCGGCTAAAGTGACCAGAATGAGGAGGCTGGCTGTCTGCCTACTTCGCATAAGTTTTCGCACTCGACTCCTTAATTACCCAGGTCGCACGACGTGTCTCCCAATACAGAAAAAGGGTCGGGCGACAGTGGCGCGCTGGGATGTCCTTATAGGAATCACGCGCTCGCCTCGCCCGGCCCTCTCGGGTTTGATACTTTGGCGTCTCTCTATCTGACCCGGCGAGGGCGTTGTGCCTCCGCCAGCACGTGTCCCAGCGTGTCCAGGCTTTCCAGCACCTGACCAGCCCCACGCACTACACAAGTCACTGGGTCATCCGCCACATACACGCGCATCTTGGTCTCTTCTGAGAGCCGTTGCGCCATTCCTGGCAATTGAGCCACACCGCCGGTGAGGGCTACGCCTCGCTCAATCAGGTCGGCCACGAGTTCCGGCGGCGTCTCGTCAATGGCGTTTTTGATGGTTTCGACGATCAGATCGAGTGGCCCGCTAATCGCCTCCCGGATTTCGACACTGGAGGCCTCAACGGTTTCTGGCAAGCCGGTGATCAGGTTACGGCCATAAAGGGTCAGGGTTTTCTCTTCAGGTAGAGGATAGGCCGAACCAATGGCGATCTTGGTGCGCTCGGCCATGCGCTCACCAATGAGCAGGTTGTATTTTTGTCGCGCATACTGGATGATTGCCTCGTCCATCTCATCACCAGCCACGCGTAGAGAACGGCTGGTGACGACGCCTCCCGAGGAGAGAACAGCCATTTCTGTGGTACCCCCGCCGATGTCCACCACCATACTGCCTACAGAGTCGTTAATAGGCAGCCCCGCTCCAATAGCTGCGGCGATGGGTTCCTCGATCAGATAGCACTCCCGCGCCCCAGCACTCAAAACCGCATCGTGGACCGCCCGCTTTTCCACTTCTGTCGCGCCACTAGGGATGCCAATTACCACCCGGGGCCGAGGAATGGGCATCCGGGTCATCTCATGAGCCTTGTTGATGAAGTAATGAAGCATACGTTCCGTTACGTCGAAATCTGAGATGACCCCATCACGTAGCGGGCGGATGGCCACGATGTTACCTGGAGTGCGCCCCACCATTTCCTTAGCCTCAGAGCCAATGGCCAATACTCGTCGGGAACGCTTCTCGATGGCCACCACTGAGGGCTCATGGATGACGATGCCTGCGCCTTTCACCAGCACCAACACCGTCGCTGTCCCCAGGTCTATGCTCATGTCGCGGGAGAAAAGACCAAACAGGCTATTAAGTGGGCTAAACAAGCAGTGTCTCCTCTATCAGATTATTTTCCTGGCTCCTCAGCCGCCTCTTCCTTCTCTTTGCCCTTGCCGATCACTTCCACTTCCGCGGGGGCAGCCTCGGCTACGACTTCCTCGATCTCTTCCTTTTCCATTGGTAGGATCTTGACCACAATTTCCTCGGGCTCGGTCAGAACCTCGATGGCCGGACCTAACTGCAGGTCTTTCACCATGATGGTCTGGTCTACCTCTGTAAGAAGGCTCAGGTCCACTACAATTTCCGGGATGAGATCGCTGGGCAGGCATTCCACCTCGATCGCATCTAAGCCTTGGAACAGAAGTCCTTGGCCTTTCTTCACAATGGGCGACTCGCCACGCAGTTCGATGGGCACTTCAGCAGTGATCCTCTCGGTCATCACGACTTCATAGAAATCAACGTGCAGTAAATCCCGAGTGATTGGGTTACGCTGTATCTCCCGCGCCAGGACCATGTGTGGCTCATCGCTGCCTTTGACCCGCAAACTGATGAGTCGCGTGCCTCCTGCCTCCTTGAGCAAGTGTTGTAAGGAGCGTGCTTCTACTTTAAGGTTCAGTGTCTTGGTCTTGTGCCCATACATTACCGCCGGTACCCACCCCTCGCGGCGCATGCGTCGCACTTGTTTGCCAGTGATATCCCTGGTTTCAGCTTCCAGAATCAATTCTTCCATATGCTTTTATCGCTCTCCTCGAGATATAGAGTTTCTTGATGATAGTACAGCGAGAATCGGGCTTCGTCTAACAGTCACTATTCCTCCGAGACCAATAATCTGCGGAGAATGAGGAACAGGCCCAATATCGCACCGATAGTGCCACCTAATACAGCTGCCGTGCGCGTATCTAACGCCGTCTGCACATCACCATGTACCTCACGGGCCAATAGGATGGCTGTCTTTCCACCATTCACGTGCACACTCCGTCCCGCGACGAGCCCAACACCCGAATCTTGTAGAGTCATCTCCTCACCGATGGTCGCCCCCACGGCTGAGTTGTGCACGGTTATGTGGGTTCCCTGAACACCACAGGCCAGACTTCTCTTTAGCGACACTTCGGTAGCCTGGATCCCCTGGACGGCGCACTGTTCGAGATTCGATGTCTCGGCCGAGAATGTGCCTGCAAAAGACTGGTGTAGCTCGGCACTGCCTGCTTCGATGGTTTCAGCAGCGCTTTGGCTTAGGACCACCGATTGGGCTGTCACATCGCCGACTACCTCTCCCTCCAATTCACGCGAAATTTCTTCCTCCGGGGTAGGCGCAGGCTGCTCTACACTCCCTTTTCTCTTGGCCATCGGAACCCCCTTGTCAAACATATATGGGCCTTCTCGCCCAGTGGTGATATGATACATCAGAGGCTGGATAATGTCAAACAACTTGCCCCCTTGACCTGCTTGTTACGCTCTATGTTCAGGGAGGCTAACCTCTTGCCAAATGCCCCCTACGCTATCCGGAATGCCCCCATAAGCAATTTGGGGATAAGTGTTCTAACCTCACATTTTGTCAAGAGAAGAACTTAGCATAGAATGAATTTATTCTTTATGAAACGACCCAACTAGTCCTGCACACATCGCAAGGAGCGCATGTGGAAAGTCACCGCTTTCGGAAGGCACTGTCTTTTACCTTTTTGGTTTTGCTCTTGTTATCCTGTGCTCACAGGGCTACACCACAGGCCCAGGAGGTTATACTTCACGTAGATGGCCAGGACTTCGTTGTGCAGGCCGCTGGCCCCACTGTACGCCAAGTGTTGGAGCAAGCAGGAGTGACACTGGGTAGTCTGGACCGTGTGACCCCAGACCTCTGGGCAGCAGTGGAACCGGATATGCGCATCGAAATCATCCGGGTGCGTGAAGAACGCCAGACACGCGTCCTGGCTTACCCTCGCCAGGTAGTTAAGGATGAGGGAGTTGCGGTGGGTGAGCAGCGCCTCTTGCAATTGGGAGCCAATGGCACGGAAGAATTGCTCTATCAGATCAGTTATGACGGGACTGTGGTGTTAGGCAGCGAGTTGATAGCCTCGCGAGTTATCACTCCTCCTCGGCCGGAGATCCTGATGGTGGGTGTCGCCCCACCTACCGTTACAGTTTCATTCAGTGGCACACTTGCTTACATTGCCAACGGTAACGCGTGGGTAATGCGTGGCTCCAGTGCCAGCCGGACACCACTGACCTTCTCTGGCGACTTAGATGGGCGTGTCTTCGCTCTCTCGCCTGACGGCAACTACCTGCTCTATTCCCGACGGCTTCCACAGGGCCATCACAGTGGTGCCTTCAATGAACTTTTCGTGATAGACACTCAGTTTACGGTGCAGGGAGAGCAGTCGCTTGGCTTGCGTAACATTCTGTATGCCAGTTGGTCACCTGACGGCGAACGGATAGCCTACTCAACAGCCGAGCCGGCTGACGGGGCGCCGGGTTGGATAGCGCATAACGACCTGCAAGTCATGCGGCCCGATGGCTCGATGAACCACGTTATCTTGCCGCCCTCTTCCCAAGGATTATACAGTTGGTGGGGTACGCGCTTCTTTTGGTCACCTGAGGGCTCGCAATTTGCCTATGCTAATGGCAATGAGGTGGGTTTGATAGATGCGAAATGGGGAACAAGGGTAATACTGACCCGTTTTCCGCCTTATCACACTTATAGCGAGTGGGTGTGGACACCCACACTGGCCTGGTCCCCTGATGGGCGTTACCTTTTGGCCGTGGTCCACGGCGGTGAGGGAAGCACAGTGCCTGAGGAGAGCCCTGACTTCGATCTCTGGCTGTTTGACATAGAAGGCGGAGGACGTTATCTTCTAGCGAGAGGGGTGGGGATGTGGTGTGTGCCCGCCTGGTCGCCGATACCGGGCGGACGAGGGCATCGGTCGATCGCGTACACCGCGGCTGTCCACACCGAGAGTTCGGACAGCAGTCCTTATGCACTTTATTTGGTAGGCCGGGATGGCACCGGTGCGGGGCGCGTATTCCCCCGCCAGAATGAACCTGGGACAGTTGGGCAAGGGCTGGCTTGGGGGCCTGATGGTCGTACATTGGCCTTCCTCTGGAATGGTGACATAGTCTTGTGGGATATGCACGCTGAACCGCAAATTCTAACGGCCTCTGGTGCTTGTACTGCATTGGTCTGGGGAGGACCATGACGGAGATAAGCGTGGGTATCAACAGAACCCCCAGAGTGAAAGGGGTGTTGCGAGCACTGGCGGGTCTAATAGGGCTGCTCAGTGTGTTGCTTCTGGCCTGGGCTGGGGCCAACGTATCCAGCATTGTTTCTACACATCGAATGGCGGTGCGAGGCATTACATTCGGTTTGCCCGAGCGGCTTCCTGCCACTGTCGCACCGCTCTGGGGCGTGAATACCGCCCTGGAGCAATACGACGATGCCGAGATAGAACGCGCCTTGGATATGATCCAGGAAGGTGGTTTTGTATGGGTGCGCCAATCTTTTCCCTGGGCGAGCATTGAGCCAGAACCCGGCGCTTTCGAGTGGGGGCCATGGGATCGCATTGTGGAGGCCGTCACCAGCCGGGGCCTGCACCTCGTAGCAGTGCTGCATACCGCACCGCCTTGGGCTCGGGCGGTCATAGATCAATCCAATCCATTCGCTCCTCCACAGTATATGGCGACATACGCGCTTTTTGTGCGAGCCTTTACGCAGCGCTATGGTGACCGGATAGACCATTATGAGATTTGGGATGAGCCCAACATCTATCCGCATTGGGGAGAGCGTCCTATTGATCCCTCTGCTTATGCGCGTCTTTTACATTTGGCAGCAGCGGAAGTGCGAGCCCATGATCCGAAAGCAGTAGTGTTGGCCGCAGGGTTAGCGCCGACCTCGGAATCCGGCGGTCGTAATATGAGCGACATACTTTTCCTCCGCGGTTTGTACGCGGCTGGTGCAGGACCTGATTTCGATATCCTGGCTGCAAAACCCTACGGTTTCTGGTCTGGTCCAGACGACCGGCGTGTGGATGCCAATGTGCTCAATTTCTCACGGGTCATACTCTTGCGCGAGGAGATGGAGCGTCATGGCGATGTAGATAAACCCCTCTGGGCAGTAGAGTTCGGCTGGAACGCGCTGCCGCCTGATTGGACAGGCCAACCCTCACTGTGGGGTACGGATATTGCAGAGAAACAGGTAGAGCGGGTAACGAATGCCATCCGCCGCGCCCGCGAGGAATGGCCGTGGATGCATGCTATGTGCTGGGCTGAATTTCAGCCTGTTGCCCCGGACGACGACCCGGTTTGGGGATTCGCTCTGGTGCGACGCGACTTCTCACCCACACCTTTCTATGTAGCCCTACGCGACTTGGCGCTGGCTCCGCCGGTGGCCTACCCCGGCCGCTACCCTGCCGATGCTTGGAGAGACGGGTTGGTGAGCCGGTCCGGCGATGCACTGCACCTGCGCTTCTGGGGGACAGACTTGACCGTAGAAACCGATGGGCACCTCTCTGTAACCGTGGATGGCGAACCCACAACATCTAACCTATCCCTGGGCGAGCACGAGGCCGTGCTGAGGGGGGAGGGAACACTGCGCGGGTTCACCATTTGGAGGCGAGCACAGTTCAGCGGTTTTTACAAGCAACTCTCTATTTACATCGGGCTGCTGGTTTTGGCGCTCACGGGAATAGGCGGAACAATCTGGGCTCTGCGACTGGATGGCTGGGCGATGTGGCTAACCAGTCAATACCGCGATTTATCCGATACAATGGCCCTTGCGCTCATGACCTTGCTGCTTGTGGGCTTTTACCTAGTTCCGTACGTCTGGCTGAGTCTGATTTCGCTGGTGCTCCTGGCTTGGATGGCGTATCTGCGCCTTGAACTGGCCTTGCGCCTCCTGGTGTTCAGTGTGCCCTTTTTCCTGTATCCCAAGGCTATCCTCGGCAAGGCCTTTTCGCTGGTCGAGATATTGACCTTGCTTTCTTTTGCAGTATTGGCTTTGCGCAATCTCGAGAGGTTTAGAACTCTTGCCCTTTCCAAGGCTGGGCCAGTGAAGTGGCGGCTTTCCGCGTTGGATTGGGCCGTGTTTACATTCGCAGTCATCGGGGCGCTCTCGCTCTTGACGGCCGTATTTCGAGGAGTTGCTATTCGGGAATTCCGCGTGGTGGTATTAGAGCCCGTTCTGCTCTACATTCTGTTGCGCTTCGGTCGCTGGCGCGAACGCGATCTGCTGTTGTTGGGCGATGCACTGATGTGGTCAGGTCTGGCTGTCTCATTCATAGGTCTCTATCAGTATTTTCTAGCCGGTGATGTGATTGTAGCAGAGGGTGTGCGGCGCATGCACAGCGTCTATGCCTCTCCCAATAATCTAAGCCTGTTTCTGGGGCGTGTCTTTCCAGTGGCGTTTGCCATCGCCTGGCTGGGTTACTCACGAGGACGACGGTGGCTCGGCGCTGCTACTGCATTGATTATGTTGCCCTGTCTGTTCCTCACCTACTCGCGTGGGGCGTGGCTATTAGGCGTGCCTTTGGCCCTGTTGACCATTGGCCTGATCCGTGGCCGGAAATCGCTTATCGCCATGACAGGGGCAGTGGTGGCTGCCCTCTTAAGCCTTTTGCCATTGGCGGGGACGCAGCGCATCGCGTCGCTGTTCAATTTCTCGGCCGGCACATCCTTCCTGCGCCTTAAGCTCTGGCAGGCTGCCATTGCCATGATCCGTGACTATCCCCTCACAGGCATCGGGCTGGACAATTTTCTGTACCTCTATCCTCGTTATATACTATGGGAAGCCAGAGATGAGCCCAACCTCTCACATCCGCATAATATTCTGCTGGACTTCTGGACCCGGTTAGGCATCTTGGGTGTGTTGGCAGGCATCTGGCTGCTCGTCGCCTTTTTTGGGGCAGCAACCCGTCTCTACCGACGCTTGGCGGAAGGAGACATGCGAGCATTGGTGTTGGGGCTGATGGCGAGCATGGTGGACTTCTTAGCCCATGGATTGGTGGATAATTCCTACTTCCTGGTGGATTTGGCTTTTGTATTCATGTTCACCCTAGGTATCGTACGGGCTGGGGAATTCATAGTGACAGAGAAGGAGGCTATCCCTTGGTAGATCCGTCCAAGATCAGGGTTGACGTAGTAATTCCCGTTTACAATGAGGAGAAGGACCTACCGACCAGCATAGAAACTCTACATAAGTTTATGACGGACAACGTGTCCTATGACTGGCGTATTGTGATTGCGGACAATGCCTCTGTGGACCGCACGTTGGAAATCGCTAAGGCATTATCTGAACGTTATCCCCGCGTGAAATATATCCATCTGGATCAGAAGGGTCGTGGGCGGGCACTGCGCAAGTCCTGGCTGGAAAGCGATGCCGATATTGTCAGCTACATGGACGTAGATCTCTCCACCAACCTCGATGCCTTTCCGCCCCTCATCGCCGCACTGAGCACAGGTGTCTATGATGTGGCGATCGGCTCGCGCTTGTTGCCTGCCTCGCGGGTGACACGCCAACCCAAGAGAGAGATCATCTCCCGGATTTACAATTTGCTCATCAAGTTGATGTTCCGGAATCGCTTTTCCGATGCCCAATGTGGTTTCAAGGCCCTCACACGCCGCGCCGTACAGACCCTGGTACCCTTGGTCAAAGATCAAGCCTGGTTCTTCGATAGCGAATTGCTCCTTTTGGCCGAGCGCAAGGGGTTCCGCATTTTCGAGGTGCCGGTGGAATGGGTGGAGGACCCAGACACCCGGGTGAAAATCCTTAGCACGGCCTGGGAGGATATCAAGGGGTTGGTGCGAGTGAGATTCAGCAAAGAGTATAATCGAGGATAGGAAGGTGGGTCATGCGCGTACTCATCACTGGCGGGGCTGGTTTCCTCGGCTCTCATCTGTGCGATCGTTTTTTGGCCGAGGGGCATGAAGTCATCGCCATGGACAACCTCATCACCGGTTCTACGCGCAATATTGCGCATCTGGCTGGCCACGAGCGGTTTCAGTTCATCAAGCATGATGTGACCAACTATATTTTCATTGACGGGCCGGTGGATGCCATCTTGCATTTCGCTTCACCCGCCAGTCCGATTGACTACCTGGAATTGCCTATCCAGACGCTGAAAGTTGGGGCACTGGGCACGCACAAAGCCTTAGGTCTTGCGCGGGCGAAAGGGGCACGGTTCCTGCTGGCCTCGACCTCCGAGGTCTATGGCGATCCGCTAGTACATCCCCAAAGCGAGGACTATTGGGGCAATGTGAATCCTATCGGTCCCCGTGGTGTATACGACGAAGCCAAGCGCTTTGCTGAGGCCCTGACCATGGCATACCATCGCGTGCACGGCGTTGATACCCGCATTGCTCGCATCTTCAACACCTACGGGCCACGTATGCGCTTGGATGATGGGCGCGTGGTGCCCAATTTCATCGGCCAGGCCCTCCGTGGTGAGCCTCTTACCGTTTATGGCGACGGCTCACAGACGCGCAGCTTCTGCTACTCTGACGATCTCATCGAGGGCATCTACCGACTACTCCTCTCCACAGAGACGGAGCCCGTGAACCTGGGCAACCCATCTGAGATGACCATTCTGGAGTTCGCACATCGGATCAACGAAGCGGTGGGCAGTAAAGCAGGTGTGGTGTTTAAACCGCTACCGGCAGACGACCCGAAGAGGCGCCAACCTGACATTACGAGGGCGCGCCGTATTCTGGGGTGGGAGCCCCGGATATCCCTGGATGAGGGATTACGACACACCATCGCCTATTTCCGCACCCAATTGATGGTCTAAGAGTTTCGCCCAGGGAAACTTTGCCGGCGTACCCCTTTGTTCCTTGCTTGCGTATCTCCTCCTCTTGACTATAATACTATTTGAGATGTTCTGATCCAGGGATGGGAATCGCGCAGATGAAAGTGATCCTGACCCACGAGCGTGCCGATGGAGATGCGATTGCCTCCATGTTGGCCGCATCAAAACTATATCCTGATGCGATCCCTGTTCTGCCGCGCTTGGTAAACCGCAATATTCAGGAGTTCTTGACCCTCTACGGCGAGCAGTTGCCCTTTGTGGCAGCGAAAGACCGGCCCCATGGTCGCATTACCGAAGTGATTTTGGTAGACACACAGACCATTGTGCCAATTAAAGGCATGGGCCCGAAAACACGTATCACTATCATTGATCACCACCCGCCAAGCGAAGAACTAGATAAGCGCGCTACCTACATAGGTAGGACAGTTGGCGCAACAGCAACCATCCTTGTCGAGCGGTTGCGTGATGCTCGCATCTCCCTGTCTCCGGTCGAGGCTACACTGCTACTGATAGGCATCCACGAGGATACGGGTTCGCTTCTTTACTCTACCACTACTCCCGCTGACTTGCGCGCCGCAGCCTGGCTAATGGAGCAGGGGGCGAACTTAAATGTGGCAAATGCGACCTTGCACCATCCCCTGGATAGTCGCTATCGTGCTGTTTACACGGAGCTAGCCAAAAACGCGGAACTCTTTGAGTTCCACGGCCACAGCGTTTTGATTGCCACTGCTCGGCCCAACGTGTACTTAGATGAGCTCTCCAGCCTGGCGCACAAGTTGGGAGATCTTTTCGAGCCCGATGCAACTTTCCTGATCATTCAACTGGACAGCAGCATCCAACTCATCGCCCGCAGTTCCACCGATGACATTGATGTGGGTGAATTAGCCAAAGCCTTTGGAGGTGGTGGGCACTCCCGGGCCTCAGCGGCCCTTATCAGCGGCCATAGCATCGGTGAGATCCGTGCCCGATTGCTCCAATACCTACAGAGTGCCGTTAAGCCGATGATAACCGTTCGTGACATCATGTCTTACGGCGTGCACACCCTACCAGCAGACCTTTCCTTGGCCGAGGCTCAGTCTCAGGCCCGCCGTTACGGTCATGAGGGATTCCCAGTTGTGGACGAAGGACAAGTGGTGGGTGTGGTCACCAGCCACGAGATTGATCGTGCCATGCACCATCGGCTGGGCCATGCCCGGGTGAGCGCCTATATGCACAAGGGCAACATTTATGTCAGTCCCTCAGATTCGGTAGCGCGAGTGCAACAAGTGATGATGGAATACGGCGTCGGTCAGGTACCGGTGGTGGAAAATGGTCAGATTATTGGAGTGGTCACTCGGACAGATCTGATCAAGGCGTGGGGCGGGGTGCCCGAGCCTGCGAGGCGAGCCGAGATACAGGACCGGCTCAAAGCCGCCCTGCCCGCTCCCCTGATCGAACTACTGCTGCAGGCACGGGATGTTGCCAATGAGATGGGCTATTCGCTTTACGTCGTGGGCGGGTTCGTGCGTGATTTACTTTTGGGGGTCCCCAATCTGGACCTGGACCTGGTGGTGGAGGGAGATGCCATTGCCTTGGCCCGCGGTCTGGCACAGCGCGTCGGTGGGCGAGTCCGGGGACACAGCCGTTTTGGCACCGCTAAGATCATCCTGGGCGAGAAGCGGGCCAAGGGTTTACCGCCCTCGCTGGACTTCGTCACCGCACGCACGGAGTTCTACGAACATCCAAGTGCTTTGCCTGAAGTAGAACGCAGTTCCATCAAGCAGGACCTTTATCGCCGTGACTTCACCATCAATACGATGGCTATTTGCCTCGACCGTGATCGCTATGGCGAGTTGCTGGATTTCTATGGCGGCGAGCGAGACCTACGCAACAAACTGATCCGCGTCTTGCATAACCTGAGTTTTGTTGAAGATCCCACCCGGATGCTACGGGCAGTGCGTCTAGAACAGCGGCTGGGCTTCCGCATTGAATCGCGCACCGCTGAACTAATCACCAACGCTCTTGACCTGCTTGATCGTGTGACGGGTGACCGGCTGCGCCACGAACTCAACCTTATATTCGCTGAGCGTGAACCGGAGAACAGCCTCCGTCGTCTCGCTGAATTGGGCATCCTCTCACGACTGCACCCAGCCCTGCGTTGCGATACATGGTTGATGCGAAAGTTCCGAGACCTACGCGAGCGAGCCACCATGACCGGGGCCCCGGGTATGTACATGGCACTGATGTGCTATCGCCTTTCGTCAGAGGAGTTAAAGAATTTCGCTGCCCGGTTGCATATTTCTAGAGAGGACCTACGCCTCTTGGAGGAAGTCAACGCCTTGAAGAGCCAAGAGGAAAAACTGGCTGCACGCTCCATGTCCAATAGCACCGTCTATCGTATCCTGGAGCCGTATCGAGACGAATCCGTTTTCGTTTTCGGTGTGGCGACCGACCAGCGCATGGTGCGGAAGCGGGTGGATCTATATCTCTCGCGACTGCGCTACGTCCAGGCCGAGGTGAGTGGTGATGATTTGCGACGTCGAAAGGTGCCGCCAGGGCCGCTCTATCGGCAAATATTGGATGCAGTGCTCGACGCACGACTGGACGGACGGGTGCGAACACGAGAAGAAGAGGAACGCCTGGTGGATGCGTTGCTCACCAGTGCGGGGTGGAAGCCTATGCCTATCTGATCAGAAGGGCTCCCGCTCATTCTTTGACGCCCCATTATTACGAGTGACCCAATAGCAAGTTCTGCCTATTGCTTAGCGATGCGGAGAGTGCGTTGGCCAAAAGGACGTTGAACGGAAAGTGCGCGATCTGTGGTGCGGAGCGAGCGACGCGATTTATCCATCCGTCTTTGCGCGACCGGATCTTCAGCCGCTTAGGCCACTGGGAGTATCCTGATGTGCCCGTCTGCACGTCCTGTGAGCGTGGTTACAAAACCCAGCGGGCACGTCAACTTCATACCTGGCTCTTTTTTCTCGTGGCTTGGAGCCTTTTCCTCGGATATGTTTTCTGGCAAAGTGAACTGCCTTTTCTCATCTATGGACGTCAGGTTGTGGAAATACTGCCTCGTCTGCTCGTTCATGGCAGTATCATCCTGCTCATCGCGTTAGTGTGTGCGACATGGGTTTGGTATGTGGCCTATGCCCTCTACTTCCGACCCGTGGAGCGTGAATACCAGACCCGAATCCTTGATTGGATTGCGCGGCAGAAGACAGAGGAGGAAACCTAAAACAAGCGAGTGATTTCGTCAGCGTCAAAACGGGGGAGATCGCGCGTAACTCCCCCGTTTTTGATTCGGATGCCCTCTTCAGGCGGGGTGACGTGGCCGATAACAGAGCAGGGGATACCTGCCTGGGCATACAGATGTTGTAGCCGTGCACTGGTGTCGGGCGGCACGGCCACCAGAAGGGCTCCGGAAGCAATGAGTCCCAATGGGTCTAAGCCGAACTCTCGACAAAACTCTATACATTCTGGGAGGATGCGGATACGCGCCCTGTCCACCCACAGGCCGGTGCCCGAGGCATAGGCTAATTCATGCAAGCCCATTGCCAAGCCACCCTCGGTGGGGTCATGCATAGCATGGACCTTTTTGGTCTCTGCGGCGATCTGTGCCGCGGCCACAACGCTAATGCCCGGATCAAATAAAAAATTGCGGGCCCGGCCAATGACATCCTCGGAATAGCCGCGAGCGCGCAGTTCGTCCCCGCGTTCGCGAGCGATAATGGCTGTGCCCTCAATAGCAATGGACTTAACGAGCAGGATCTCGTCGCCGGGTTGTGCGTTGCCCGTATGAATTAGCCGGTCTTTCTCTACTTCCCCAAGCAGCGTGCCCACCACAATGGGCCGCGGCAGTGCCGGCGTTACCTCAGTGTGCCCGCCGACGAGAGCGATGCCCAAGTCTTTACAAGCAGCATCCATTTGGGCGAAGATACCCTCTACCAGACCGAGGCTGGCTTTGCCCTCGGGCAGCAGGATGGTAGCCATCATCCAACGGGGTGTTGCACCCATAACGGCCACGTCGTTAGCATTGACATTCACGGCGTACCAGCCAATTTGATCCGTAGCGAAAGTAATGGGATCTGTCTTAGCGACAAGATAACGATCACCAATGTCTAAGATAGCAGCATCTTCGCCAATGGCGCCACCCAGGATAACATGCTTATCGTCTGCGCCGCGATAACGCGCCAATAGCCGCGCCAGAATCTCCAAACGTAATTTGCCCAACGGAAAGATGATGTCCACACGATGCCTCGGGATCAGTAGGGTGTCACAGCGAACAGGGAAATTGGATTGCTCGGGATCTCAGATGCCTGTGGTCACGCTGTTTTTGGCACGCTCCAGCGTTCGAATACCCTCTGCCGATGCGACG
Source organism: Chloroflexota bacterium (assembly GCA_014360825.1). Lineage (NCBI taxonomy): Bacteria > Bacillati > Chloroflexota > Chloroflexota bacterium. The sequence goes on from JACIWT010000013.1 coordinate 21,705, forward strand.
ATAACCCGATGTGTCAGGTCCAAGAAGAGGCCATTCTCTATCACCCCCGGGATCAAGTTTAGGTCTCGTTCCAGCAGGTACGGGTTATCTATTCGAGCGAAATGGCACAAATACAGGTAATTACCATTGTCTGTAACATAAGGCCTGCCATTGGCTAAGCGTAGTATGGGGTCCGCGCCAAGGCTGCGTAATCTGTCCTCGTAAGTGCCTAATCCAAAGGGGACGACCTCTACAGGCAGAGGGGAACGCATGCCCAACACATCTACTAATTTAGAGTCGTCCACTACAATGATTTCCAGGCTTGTGGCTGCTGCTACGATTTTCTCCCGCAAGAGTGCGCCGCCCATGCCTTTAATGAGATTTAAATGAGGATCTACCTCGTCCGCCCCATCAATAGTCAGATCCAGGCGAGGGTGCTCGGCTAACGTGCTCAGCGGGATGCCGACCCGACGGGCCAGCGCGGCTGTTGCTTCTGAAGTGGGAATGCCAATGATATCTCGCAGCCTGCTGCGTTGGAGTGCTTCTCCAATCAATTCTATAGCGTAGCGGGCCGTGGAGCCGGTGCCCAGACCTACTACCATGCCACTCTGCACATACTTGACCGCCTCGGCGGCAGCCTGTTCTTTCAATCGCTCGACATTAGCGTCTTTTGGGGTAGATGGATGCATATGTCAACCCCGATGGTAATGGGTTAGGACAATTCCTATTAGGATCACAAATGCGCCGATTAACTGAGACGGGCGTAGGCTCTCCCCAAGCAGCAGCGCCGACGACACTAAGGTCACCACGGGGGTGAAGTTCGAATATATCGCCGTCCGGGCACTGCCAACGGCACGGACACCTGTAAACCAGGCCAGGTAGCCGAGGGCAATGGCGAAAACTGACGAGAAAATTAACCCCAACCACCCACTCTGTGAGACAGCCGCCCAGTTCTGGGAGAAAAGACTGGGTAGACTAGCGAGGAAAATGAGTCCCGCCCCGGAGGCCATGGATAGAACGGTGACGCTCAGAGTAGAATAGCGTCGTACATAAGGCTTGGAGAGAATCGTGTAGGCTGACCAGCACATCATCGCGGCGAAGACAAGCAAATCGCCTACCAGATGATTCTGTGCCTGGCCATCCTCTACCCCGTTACCCAGGATGAGGAGGCACAGGCCTGTGAAAGAAAGTGCAATGCCAACCCAGGCCCACCAGGGGATGCGTTCCAGACGCAAGGCCGCCCCCATAATGGCCACTGTGATGGGCACCATGGCTAGGATGAGCGAAGAATTAGTTGCGGTGGTGAAGGCAATACCGCTGATGAAGAGGAGTTGATAGATCCCGTTGCCAAGTAAGCCCAGCAGAGCGATGCCCAGTAGATCGGGTCGGTGTACTGACACCGTCTGGCCCGTCAAGCGCACGAGCAGATAGAGTAGGATCGTCGCGCTGATGAATCTCAGCGCGTTGAAGGCCAGCGGCTGCATCTCCGCCAGCGCCCCTTTCACGACCGGGAAATTGACTCCCCAGATAAGTACCATGCTGAGTAGCAGTAGATCAATGCGCCCGAACCGGCGCGCCTCCTTGTTCTCCGATTCTGAAGACAGAGCCGTAGGCAGTAGCGATCTCATAAGCGAACCTCGTTTGGTGGAGGTAATAAACTCACAGCCTCAGGAGCACTGGCCACCCATCGTAAAAGGGCGAAATCTTGCTCCCGAATGATAAGGCGACGGCGGAAAAAAGCCAGTGCTTCGGCCCAGACTTCACCCACTACAATGCACGGTCGACCATGCACTTCGCCGATCTGCAAGAGGCTCCATGTCAGGCCGAGTTCGGCCAGTGTGCCAATGCCGCCGGGCAAAATGATGTAGGCCCGACCCATTTCAGTCATCGTGCGCAGCCGTGTGATGAAATCAGGTGCCTCGATCACTTCATCTATCCACGGGTTTGCTCTTCCCCACACAAAGGTCTTTACAGTAACGCCGATGGTGTGCCCTCCCGCTTCTTTGGCCCCCCGGCTTACGGCCTCCATCAGCCCCCCATAGCCACCAGAGCACACCGCATATCCCCGCTGAGCCACCGCTTGCCCCAGAGTGCGTGCTTCTTCGTAAAGATTCGCCTCATCAGGTATTTGAGAACTTCCGAACACGGTGACGATAGGTCTTTTAGGTCTATTGCTCATCTTGTTCGCTCTTTGAACGGGATTTTTTCGCGATGGATGTCGGCTTGGGTTGGGGCAATATGCCGTTTTCCCGTGCCCCTTCCTGCGCCTGCTTTCGGAGATCCTCGAAGAAATCAGCCAATTCGCGAGCCACTGCTGACCATAAACTGTGCTGGCCGAATTTTTCAGCGTAATCGCGGATGGCCTCCTCTGCGCCCACATCTGCCCCATAGGTTTCACTCAGATAATAGCGGTGATCCATGATCCACAGATAGAGATCAGCCTCGGTGCGTCCAGGGAACTGGGACAAGACATTCTGCTCCCGAATCAGGCGGATAATAGGCATATACACCGTATCGTACCAACTCATCACTGCCTCATCCTCAGGAATGTGGCGGCCCTGGTGTTGACCGAGGAAATAGCGGTGCACAGCGATGTGCTCTTCGAGTGCCTGATAGCGGCCAATGGTGGTGAACTCGATGCTTTGATCGGGCCGCAATTTGTCTAGTTTGGTCCGCTCCAAGAATTCGGCGTATTCGCTTTTGATGAGTAATTGTTGGGGAGTGACCTTCTCGTCGAAAGGCACGGAGGTGTAAAACTCAGTTACCTCAGCATCAATGAACTGCGCGCCATGTTCCCGGGCTACAGAGACGCGGTGGTTGCCATCGCGCACGAAGTACACGTCGCCGACCTTGTAGAGTTCTACTGGTGGGAGTGCCTCATCGCGGTCCATGGCTGAATCTATGCGCACCCATCGCTCCTGGGTATGCAACTGAGTGGGCAGGAAAGCGCGGTCGAAATCCCGGTAGCGGCTGACACTGCCCACGATTTTGTCCAGAGGTACCGATTGAAGCCCACGGTAGCTCTGGCTGTAGGCGCGCAGTCCCTTGCGTACCTCTTCGAACGAGAATAGTTCATTGGGTTGCCGCAGCAATTCGGACGTGATATCGCGCAGGAATGCTTTGAAAAGAGCACGGTTGAAGTCGGCCTTGTGGTCAGACATTCCGGCCCCCTGAATTGGCCAGCGGTACGTCTATTAGCCTGTGCCCATATGCATTGATAACCCTCGTTTCCCGGTACATCGATTCCATTGGGTTAGTATTGTAATGCGAGTGCGTGTGTCCGTGTATCAGGAAACGCGGTTTGAACACTTGCATAACTGTGAGGTAGGTTTTGAAGCCTTGATGACAGAGGTCACCCTGATCATGGATGCCGCGCGGCGGGGCGTGAGTAACGAGGATGTCCAAATAGCGTCCATAACGGATCCGATTCCAGATCAAACGGGGGACCAGTTCGAGCGCGTTTAGTGCCATATCGGTTTCCGTGTACTGAAATTCACCTCGCTCTTTATAGCGCATGGAGCCTTCTAACCCGGCGATGATTAGCCCACTGTGGTGGATCACGCGTTTATGCAAATTGACGCAACCCCCAGGGTATTGAGGCTGATTGTGAGGTCCATACTGCAACTCGGTTCCGTGGTTGCCAATCACATAAAACACCGGCACCCTCAACATAGTGACGATAAATTCCAAGTAGAAATAGGGTAGGTCGCCACAGCTCAACACGAGATTCACATCGGTGAATCGTTCTGCAATTCTCACATCATATACGATTTCGACCACTCTGTCGCTGATCGCCAGTATCTTCACGTTGCCCTCTCGTGCCATTTGAAAAGCACTGACTCCATAAGGACTTCACTGCCTGCCATGCTCTTGCGCATAGGCGTCTAATAACTCGCGATATTCCATCAGCCGACTAATCCCCCAATCTACCATGAAGTTAGCCTCGGCTACCAGCACGTTGTCTCCTGGCGCGGGCAGAAGCGAGAGCCCCTCGTAGATATAATTGAACGCTTCCAGCGCTTGCAGGTGCAACTGGCGCAGATCAGGTGGCGGAACGATGGCTTGCATGGCCATCTCCATACGTTGTATTTCGTCCGGGGCTCGGTCCCGCATTTGGACGATGGTATTCAATGAAGTGTAATCGTCCACCAGTATCAGGTAGATGCCGAGTGCGTCTGGGGTAGGAATAGGAGTAGGGGTGGGTTTTAACTGGCATCCTACCAGGGCAAGTCCCAAGCCCACTACTATTAACGCCTTTCGCATGGGTTTGCCTACGCTGCTGTGCTCTGACTGGCACTCATCGAGGTGCTTTGGGTGAAAACGGTCAGCAATTCCAGAAGGCTTTCGCCAGCATTCGCCAACCCGTGGGGAATTCCCGCTGGGGCATAGCCACATGCGCCCGCCGGGAATGGCATTTCCTGGCCTCCCATAGTACAGACACCGTTCCCAGAGATGACGTAGAATATCTCTGCTTCTTGCTCATGGGTATGCACTGTGATCTGGGCCCCGGGTTGCAGGTGTACTACTGCCACACGCATAATGGGATTATCCTGGTGAGTGAGCAGATTCCGAACGCTCACACCACTGTAATTGCGATGGGGCGCCCACTCGCTATCCGTAGGATAAATGACTTTGCCTTCCATCATATCTCCTCTTTGGCCCAGCATTGGCCTCTGCGCGAACTCATCCCGTTCGGTTGCCATTATACTGTTCTCCTGGGAGAGGAGCAAACGATGCCCCGCTCGTGCATTCCGAGTGTCTCGCCTTTGACAACTCTCCCGAATCTGGGGTATAGTCCAGTCCAGGCGATCCATATTTGGAGGAGAATATGCCAAAGCAAGCGACTGGTGAGGAACGTGTGGAATATGGCCCGTTGATGAAGGACACCCCGACGGGCGAACGCCCCCGCGAGCGTTTAGAGAACTACGGGCCTGGCGCTCTTTCCAACGCCGAACTGTTGGCCATCATCCTGCGCACGGGCGTGGGAGGCGAGAGCGTAGTTGCCGTGGCCCAGCGCGTCCTGGCCAAATACGGCGGGCTGGCTGGCTTAGCCCAGGCCACGATCGGCGAACTCTGTCACGAACACGGCCTCGGCAAGGCGAAGGCCGTCACTCTAAAGGCCGCTTTCGAACTGGGCCGCCGTCTCCTCGCTACTGCGCCTGAGGAGCGACCCCAGATACGCTCCCCTGCCGATGCTGCCAATCTGCTAATGGCCGATATGAGCCTGCTAACGCAGGAACACCTCTGCGTTCTCCTCCTGGATAGCAAGCACCGCGTTTTGCGCCGGCACGAGGTCTACGTCGGCAACGTCAACACCTCTGTTGTGCGCATCGGGGAATTGTTCCGCGAGGCGGTGCGTGATAATTGCGCCGCTCTTCTGGTTGCTCACAATCATCCCAGCGGCGACCCCACGCCCTCACCAGAGGACGTAGCGGTTACTGAACAAATGATCGAGGCCGGCAAATTGCTTGGCGTTGACGTGCTGGATCACCTAGTTATAGGCCACCAGCGCTACGTCTCCCTCAAAGAGCGTGGCCTGGCCTTCGACAAAGGAGGGAAGATCTCCCATGCCCATTAATATCCCTACGAAGGAGAATGACAAATTACGCCAAGTTGTGGAACGTATCAACCAGGATGCAGAATTACACCAGTTCTGGCGATGTGCCAATATTACTGCTGTGGATCGGCTGGGTCTCAGCGACCACGGTGAGGTGCACGTCCGCATCATCGCCAATATTGCCCTGAAGTTGCTGCGCTTGCTCCTCGAAGCCAATATCCAACCAAACGTCGTCCATAATTACGGGCTGACAAACGATGACGCCGAGGTAATTGTGGTGACAGCATCTTGTCTGCACGACTTGGGCATCAGCATTCACCGTGACCACCATGAGGGTTACAGCCTATGGCTGGCCTACCCCAAACTCAAGGAACTCTACGCCGAAATCTACGACGTCTCAACCTGCACGATTATGATCTGCGAGACACTGCACGCTATCATTGCACACAGCCGCGAAGAGCAGTGCTTGACCCTGGAGGCAGGCGTAGTGAAGGTGGCCGACGCACTGGACATGACCAAAGGTCGCTCGCGCATCCCCTTTGAGGCGGGCGTGGTCAATATTCACTCGGTGTCTGCGGCTGCCATTGACCACATCGAGCTGAAGAAAGGAGAGACGCGTCCGATTCGCATCGAGGTGCAGATGAACAATTCTGCCGGTATCTTTCAGTTAGACGAACTCTTGAAAAACAAATTGGAGCGGTCGAGCATCGCGCCCTACGTAGAGGTCGTGGCACGCATTGAGGGCGAAGTGGAAAAGCATTTGATCGAGGTCTACAGTCTGGGCGCTGGAGCGAATCCGACGCCGCCACATTCCTGACGTGGGGCAGTGATGGGGCAGATCAGACAACCGGAGCCAGTGAAACTATTCGCCAGCCTGTTCGCCGGGCGAGTCGAACTGTTAGACGAGGCCATCGTGCATCTGGCCGCGGAATTCGGGTCAGTGGACTTCTGCAGCGACATCTTGCCATTCGACCACACCGATTTCTATACCCCGGAGTTCGGGCCCGATCTGGTGCGCCGCTTCGTAACCTTCGAGCCACTGATGGACCCTGGTGATCTGGCGGCTGTAAAGCGACGCACAAACGAGATCGAACTCCTGTGGGCGGTGAATGGACGGCGGCAGGTGAATATTGACCCCGGCTACATCTCGGCTGGCAAGGTGGTGTTGGCCACCACGAAAGACCATGCCCACCGGCTATATTTGGGTGGGGGCATCTACGCCGAGGTCACGCTCCACTATCACAAGGGCACCTTCGAGCCCTGGTCATGGACCTACCCGGACTACGCCAGCCCTGGTTACATCGCCCTATTCAACGATTTGCGACAGCGATATATGAAACAGTTGCGAGGCAGCAGCAGGCACTGACCCCACATAAACATCGAACATCCGTTCACTGGAGTGAACAGTTCGTCACTCACCACTATGGAGAAGATTTCTTCTGTTTGCAGACGAAAGGCGGGTTAGACTGATGCAAGGAGAATACGCGGCAGCAGTGGATCAGGGAACTACAGGCACTCGGTTCATGATCTTCAGTCGAGATGGCCACGTCGTGGCGTCAGATTATGCTGAACACAGGCAGATTTACCCGCAGCCTGGGTGGGTGGAACACGATCCGCTGGAGATATGGGAAAAAACGTGCCAGGTCATTGCTGGAGCACTGGCGAAAAGCAAGATAGATCCCAGGCGGATTGCGGGCATCGGGGTCACGAACCAACGCGAAACAACAGTCATCTGGGACCCTGAGACAGGTCAGCCGTATTACAATGCCATCGTGTGGCAATGCACACGCACTCGTGAGATCTGCCAGCGCTTGATGGACGATGGTCTGGAAGCAATGATCCGCAGGATCACCGGCCTGCCTATCGCCACTTACTTCTCCGGGCCTAAGATCAAATGGGTTTTAGACCACGTGCCGGATGTGAGGCAACGGGCCCAGCGAGGGCGCGCCCTTTTTGGCAATATAGACACCTGGATTATCTGGAACCTCACTGGCGGTCCGAGAGGCGGAGCCCACGTGACGGACGTTACCAATGCCTCGCGCACTATGCTCATGAACCTGCAAACCCTCGATTGGGACGAGGAATTGCTACGCCTCCTTGATATCCCGCGCCAGATGTTGCCCTCCATCCGGCCGTCAAGCGACGTAAATGGCTATGGTATCACCGAAGTCCAGGGACCAGCGAGGGCCGCCATCCCTGTTTCTGGTGACCTGGGCGACCAGCAGGCTGCGCTTTTCGGTCAGACTTGTTTTGACCCCGGTGAGGCAAAGAATACCTATGGCACCGGGTGCTTCATGCTCTTGAACACCGGCCAGCAAGCCGTTGCCTCTAAAAGCGGTCTCTTGACGACAGTGGCCTATGGACTGGCTGAGGGCAAAGCTACGTATGCCCTGGAAGGCTCCATCGCCATCACTGGCGCAGCCATCCAGTGGTTACGTGACAACCTGGGGCTGATCAAGGACGCTGCCGAAACAGAAATCGTTGCCCAGTCTGTAGAGGATGCAGGGGGGATTTACTTTGTCCCGGCATTCTCTGGGCTTTTCGCGCCTTATTGGGATATGTACGCGCGTGGAGTGATCGTTGGTCTCACCCGATACGTGACTAGGGCTCATCTGGTTCGGGCCGCACTGGAGGCTATCTGCTATCAGACCGCCGATGTGTTGCACGCTATGCGTGCTGATTCCGGCATTAGACTAAAGGCACTGAAAGTGGATGGTGGGGCGGTGGTCAATAACTTCCTGATGCAACTCCAAGCGGATATCCTGGGCGTACCGGTGGTCCGCCCGGTGGTAAATGAAACAACGGCACTGGGTGCGGCCTATGCAGCGGGCTTGGCCACTGGCCTGTGGGCCAATCTGGACGAACTGCGAACTAACTGGAGCGTGGACCGCATCTTCCAGCCGCTCTGGCCTGAGGAAAAGCGGGCTGCCGGGTACGCAGGTTGGCAGAAAGCCGTCGCCCGGGCCCGTGGCTGGCTGGAGAAATAACCAGCGTGGGTGGGTTCCTTCACCACTCGTAATCCCTCTGTACGGCCTCGTTTCCGTATATTGAGGGTGGCTCTATCTAACCGGCATGTCTCGGCTGGCAATCACATCAATCCCGGTCCCTGCAGCATCGGCGAGAATGACCTGGCCCAGTGTAACCGGCGCTTGTACCTCGATCTCTCTCAGCAAGTTCAGTATGGTAGGGATGCCGGCTTTTGGCACAGGAGCCGCAGTGCGCACTGGCACAAGGGGCCAGCGCCCGCCACGGACGCGTACGGTTGTCGCGACCATGCGACGAGGATCGGTTAACTCCGTGCGGACGTATTCCAGGCCGCGCTTGCAAGCCTGACCCTCGGCATCCCGCAACTCTCCGTTTTCGCAAATGGCTCGAATACGGCAGCCCATCGGGCAAGTAGTGCAGATAAATTCTCGTACTTGGCTCATGCTCTCTCAATCTGCCTTAGCGATGTCCACCACTACGCTATCTGTATTCTCCAGCCATCGACCTACTCGCGGCTCCATCTCAATCTGGATCATCTCACCCGGGCGCACGTAACGGAGCGTTTTTCGAAATAACTCTTTGGTTTCGGCAGTGACAGTCAACCTCGTCTTTTCCTCGATGGGTTGCCGGACACGCAACTGAAGTTGAACTCCTTGCTCTAACAACGCGTCAAGTCCAAAGACCTGGGGCACGACGAGCCGTACATTCTTGCCGGCCACAGTTCGTATTCTCTTCCCACTCGCCCGGTCTAAGCCCAACACATGCTCAGCGGCACTGCGCCCCGCTACTTCTCCAGCCCGGGTTACCCAATCCACTAGGTCATAGACGTGTACCACATTGCCTGCTGCGAATACCCCCCTTAACGACGTTCCCATCCGCTCATCTACTATCGGCCCACCTGTTGCCGGATCCATGTGTATTCCCATACGCCGTGAGAGTTCGTTCTCCGGGATCAAGCCCACCGAGAGCAACAAGGTGTCGCAGGGGATAACCTCTTCGGTACCAGGGATCGGACGTCTTTGCTCATCCACTGCGACACTGACCACAGCCTCCACCCGCTTGCGCCCTCGGACTTCTGCAACCGTGCGACAAAATTCCAGCGGGATGTTGTAGTCGCGTATGCACTGGACATAATTACGGCTGAGGCCATTTAGGTAGGGCATGTTCTCCAACACGCGCTCTACCACCGCGCCCTCAAACGTCAGTCGGCGGGCCATAATCATGCCGATGTCCCCAGAGCCTAGGATAACGAAGCGCCGGCCTGGCATATAGCCCTCGATATTGACTAGCCGCTGTGCTGTGCCCGCCGTATATACCCCCGCCGGACGGGTGCCAGGGATGGCAAGTGCGCCTCGTGTCCGTTCGCGGCAACCCATTGCCAGCACAATGGCCTTGGGATGTACCTCCACGATGCCATCGCGGGGGTTGGTAACGTAAATGCGTCGGTCAGGTAGGACATCCAGCACCATTGAGTCGAGCAGTGCCTGGACACCAGCCTGTCGCGCGCGTTCGATGTAACGTTGGGCGTATTCTGGCCCAGTTAAATCTTGGGCGAAAATCTCAACCCCAAAACCATTGTGGATACACTGCTGGAGGATGCCGCCCAACTCGATTTCGCGCTCGATGATCAGAACGCTAACCTCCCGTTCCGCTGCGGCTGTGGCAGCGGCCAGACCCGCAGGTCCGCTACCGACCACGGCGACATCAGTAGTCATGGTCTTCAATGATCCACCTCCTTTGTGCCGCGCACCACGAGTTCTGAGCCAGGTCCGTTCAATGTTACTTTCGTCGCAGGACAACCCAATTCCCTGGCCAGGATCTCAAGCACGCGGGGGGTGTCGAAACCGCCTTGACAGCGACCAGAACCGCACCGTGTGCGCCGCTTGATAGCGTCGTAATTGCGGGCTGGGACAAGGCCATGAATGGCTGCTACGATCTCGCCCTCCGTGACGGTCTCGCAACGGCAAACGATGCGCCCATAGCGTGGATCAGTGGCAATCAGAGCCGCCCGTTCGCGATGCGAAAGTTCGCTGAAGTCGGGCGGAGGAACACGGATGGGGTTGTAATCCGATTTCGGGTATAAAGCCAGGCCCTCCTCTCGCAAGATCTCCACCACCCTCTCTGCAATGGCTGGTGCAGCCGAAAGCCCGGGTGATTCAATGCCTGCCACGTTGATCAGCCCAGGTGCTTCCCGCGCAGCCTCGATGAGGAAATCACCCGTGCTACCCACTGCACGTAGCCCGGCGAAAACTCGGATGACCGCTCGTGGGTCGAGAGAAGGCACGAGCCTTTGTGCGCCGTGAAGGACTTCGTCCAAACCCTCGGCAGTGACTCGTGTATCCTCTTTACTTTCGATATCCTGCGCGTTGGGGCCGACCATAGTGTTGCCGTGGGTGGTGGTGGTTACCACAATGCCTTTGCTAACAGGTGTGGGACAGGGGAATAGGACGCTACGCACCGGGCTCATTTCGCGATCGAAAACGAAATATTCGCCCCGGCGTGGACGGATGGTGAATCCGTCCAGCCCGGCCATGCGCATGATCTCATCTGCATACACTCCAGCGGCATTGACTACAAAATGCGAACGAAATGACTGCGTACCAGCAACCACACCCTTCACACGCCCTTCGTGGCGCAGTAGGCCGGTCACTTCGGTTTCCAATCGGACTTCGACTCCGTTTGCTACTGCGTTCTCCGCCGCGGCTATCGTCAGGCCAAATGGATCTACAATCCCACCACTGGGAGTATAAAGTGCAGCCCTGACCTCTGGGTTGATGTGAGGTTCGGCCCGGATCATTTCCTCTCTTGAGATAATGCGCAGCCCCGGCACACCATTGCGCTGGCCACGCTTGAGTAAATCGTCAAGCGTCTGCACATCGTCATCTGAGAAAGCCACGACATAGGTGCCACAGCGCAGGAAATGCACGCCCAGTTCTGTACAGAGTTGGTCATACATTGCGTTCCCGCCCACATTCAGGATGGCTTTTTGTGTGCCGGGCTTGGGATCATATCCTGCGTGGACGATGGCTGTGTTGGCTTTGGAAGCGCCACAGCAAACGTCTGCCTCTTTATCCAAAAGCAGGATTTTGAGTTGGTAGCGGGATAGGGCGCGGGCGATCAGACAACCCACGACTCCAGCACCAACAACGGCGACGTCATAGACCTCGGACATAATTACCTGACTCTCCACCGGAGGGTGATCTCGAGCTCCGTAATTGGGCAGTATGAATGTGGGATGACCAGAGGGTCCTTTTGTTCTTGAGTGTATTCCTTGCTACGCGGGATTGTAATCGGAGGGAGCAGGAACGTCAATAACCCATAGGTGCGCAATGTGACTCCTCTAGGAGTCTGTGTGCATCGGCCCTTTGACACACCCGAAACTATAAATTACAATTCGTTTACGTAGGGGGATGAAGCCGTAAGGCAATTGTGGACTCTATATATGGAGTGTCTGCGGCAGAGAACCTCCTAAAGGATGTTTCTGGTTGTAGCGACGCAATGGCCGAGAAGACCAACTCTATGCGCCTACTGGAAGCGCGGAAAGTATCCTACGAAGTCTATACCTTTTCACCAGATATCCACTCCGCTCAGGGACTGGCTGAAGCGATAGGCCTCCCCGCCAGCCAAGTTTTTAAGACATTGGTGGTACAACGCGAACGAGGGCGTCCCCTCTTGGTTATGGTACCTGGGGACAGAGAACTCGACCTCAAACGTCTGGCCCAATCCATCGGGGAGAAGAAACTGCGGATGGCGACACAAAAAGAAGCCGAGACGCTCACCGGACTGCAGGTGGGGGGTATCTCCGCACTGGCACTGCTCCACAAAGGCTTCGAAATATATATTGACCGCTCGGCTCTAGCGCTCTCTCGGGTGGTGGTGAGCGCCGGACGACGCGGCATCAACCTGGGGCTGGCGGTGAGTGACCTGATTCGCGTGACCGGCGCGAAAATGGTGGATGCGGCGGAGGGATGAGAATATGCTGACCGGAATCCATTTCCTCCTGACGTATGCTTGCAATCAAGAGTGCGACCATTGTTTCGTCTACTCTGGCCCAAATGCCAAGGGGACGTTCACTTTGGACCAGCTGGAACAGGTGTACGAGGAACTGGTCCGCTTGGGAACTATTGACTGGGTCTATTTTGAGGGTGGTGAGCCTTTTCTCTTCTATCCCTTGATGGTAGAAGGCATCCGAATGGCCCGTGACCGCGGCTTTAGGACTGGCATTGTTACCAATTCATACTGGGCCACGTCGGTAGAAGACGCGGAACTTTGGCTTCGTCCCATCCAAGCGCTCGATCTGGCTGATCTCAGCGTGAGTGATGACGCCTTTCATAGCGACGATGTCGAGCATAGCCTGGCCAAGAACGCGCTGACAGCAGCACGGAAGATGGGTCTACCTGTGGGCTCGATTTGCATCGAGGAACCCCGAATCGAAATGCCAGTGGGCGAGGCCAAAGGGTCACCGGTGGTCGGGGGCGGCGCAATGCTGCGCGGCCGGGCGGTGGAGAAACTCGTCGGTGGCCTTCCCACCCGGCCGTACACCGAGTTCACCGAATGCCCCTATGAGAACTTGCGGGACCCCGAACGGGTTCACCTGGATGCTACGGCCACGTACATCTATGTCAGGGACTGAGTATGGGCAACATGTGGGAGACTCCATTGTCACGTCTCGTTGCTGCCTACGATCCCGATGCCCACCCCATTTGCGGTCCCCTCTTACGCGGCGGGCCAGCCAGACTTATTAGTGAATACGACGTTGAGCATACTGCCGAGTATGTAGATGCTTGCCATTGTTGCTACGTGACCCGTTTGGCTCTACTCGATCGCTTCCCGGAGTATCTGGCACCGCGGCAGGTATACGGGTTGGAGTAGGGCAATTCAACCCGCCTTTGCTTTCTCGTACTCATCCTGGGTGATAAAGGTGCCGCCGCTGATCTCTTGCGCGTCAATGCGCATGTTCTCATCCAAGTGTATCTCCGCCCGCATCAGTTGGTAGCACCGATCGTCCATGATCTCCTTGACGAGCGTGTAGCCGGTGCCCGTTTCATCTGGATTCAGGTCATAGCGGCAATCAGCGCGCACGCGGACTACACTACCACATCGTTGGCACCGCACATAGAGCCAAATCACGTCAGCGTTCTCATCCTCGCCGCCGAATAATGCCCCCAAACGCTTCAGAAAACCCATGTTCTACACACTCCTCATCTGGACTCCGCAGCGATCTCACGCGAACGCCGGGACTACGAAGCCGAAAAGACACACAACGTCGAGCACCGCCAGGGCGAGGTAGCCAAGACCAAGCACTACTGGCCGGGCGCGCTCTGGCAACGCACTGATCACCGCGAAGCCCACACTCAGGCCGCCTAACATAGCAATAGCCCATCCGCCTATGTCATCTCGTGCCATGCCCCATAAAGCCAGCACCGCTACAGTCATGCACCCGAGCGCTGCTATCATCCGCGCTGGCTTCGGACGTAGCACCTCCCGTGCCCCCAGGGCTCCAAAGATGCTCAGCGCGGTCAGGGCGGGGAAGAGATAGCGACCCTGGTGTTGCACAAAGCCAAGGTTGTACCAGAGATAGGCGATGGCAGTGAACATGATGGATAGCAGAAGCAAAACGAGGGCGCGGCGCTGACTATCTGAGAGGAGATTTGGCTCGTGGCAAGCGCGGGCCAAGAAAAAGGCCAGGCCACCCATCATAGCGGCGCTGGTCAACGCCAGTGCTATGTAGATGCGCTCATCCACCAAGACGCCCATCCAGCCGAACTGGGCCCAGAAACTGCGAAATGTGGTCAGCGCGAAGCGACTGAGATAGCCCTGCATCCCATACTGAGCCAGCCATTCGGCAGTGCGCGGTTGACCTGTAACCACCTGACTATGTCGCCCCAAGGCCAGTAAGTCATTTGCTCCGTACACCAAAGCGTTCCGGACCAACCACGGTCCGGCCAGGAGCAACGCCGGTAGGAATATCCATGATAGAACCTGCACGAGCCGCCGGCGCCGCCCGGGAGCAACGCTGCCCGGCGTGAGCAGGATAGCACACAGGGCCAACGGAATGGCGACATAGGCTGTGGTTTTGGTGAGTAGGCATAGCCCGATCAAGAAGCCCAGCGCCAGGCACTCTTGTCGCCGGTTGCGGCCGTTCATTATGCGCAGAGATTGCCAAATAACTAGCGCTAACAGCAATTCGGCCAGGGCGTCATTGTTCACGGCCGCGGTCATGGCCACATGTTGGGGAACAAAGGCAACCCCCGCTGCTGTTGCCAGCGGCATGAAGGTATCGGTAGGGAAGATAGTGGCAGCAACACCATAAGCGACTAGGATGAGGAGCGCGCCCAAGACCACGGAGAACACACGGAGCACCAGTACCGAATCGGTGAGTTGGTAGAGAGGCGCAGTCAGGAGGTAATAGAGCGGCGGCTGGTGAGACTCGTAGCGGAGCGGATCAATGCTCATACCAGGGGGGAACTGTCGTGACACGATGGCTTTCAGGTAGGATTGGTCATAGTCGCCCACCTGAAGAACGGGGAGACGGCTGTTTTCCGTAATGTATTTGACATAATTGAAATGTGCAGGCTCATCTGGCGCTTCCCAGAGGGGCGTGAAAACAGCGTAGAGCACCCCCAGCACAAAGTAAGACATGACAATAGCAACCAGCGCATGTCTGGTGGCTATTCGGATGCTCACAATATCGCTCCTTTTCTCCCCCGGATGACTACTGAGGTCATAAAGACGG
The DNA here is from genome assembly GCA_014360825.1 of Chloroflexota bacterium. Taxonomy (NCBI): domain Bacteria; kingdom Bacillati; phylum Chloroflexota; species Chloroflexota bacterium. Next base: position 36,962 of record JACIWT010000013.1, read on the forward strand.
CCAGATTCTCCAAAAGGAGAGGGAGCGGCAAGGCCCTCTCGCTCCCTCTCATACCTGTCACAGTGCTGTTCTCCCCAGCCTCGCTACTTCTTGCTCTACGATCTCCTCGTCCAGTTTCTTGAAAAGCGGGACGGGCTCACGTAACCTCTGGCCAACAGGCAACTCACTTGGCGCCCATTTCGCATGGATGGGGCGCGGGTCGTAGCGTAACACCTGGTGGGTTCTGGTCGTCTCCTGGTGAGTCTCAGTGAACTGTCGGCCCAGCAAGTCATTTTCGTAACCCAGCATCTCATGCAGCCGCTGTGATGAGAAGGGCAGGAAAGGATAGAATAGCATTTTGAGATTGTCCACCACACGCAAGGTGACATAGCAGGCAGTAGCAGCACGAGCCCGATCCTGTTTGATCACCAACCAGGGCGCGGCTTCGTCCAGGTATCTGTTCGCCTCATGGGCCACGGCCATGACCTCAGTAATGGCTGCCTTGAATTTACAACTTGCAATCAGTTCGCCCACCGGCCCAAAAGCGTTCTCGGCCCGCGCCAGAATAGCCTGATCCTGCGCCGTCAACTCTCCAGGCTCAGGCACGCGCTCATCGAAGTTGCGGAAAGTGAAAGTGAGCACACGATGAGCGAGATTGCCATAGGTGGCGACTAACTCATCGTTGTTCCGTCGTAAGAACTCGCCCCAGGTGAAGTTTGTGTCAGCCTGCTCAGGCATGTTGATAGTCAGTGTATAGCGGAGTGGATCAGGGTCATAGCGGCTTAGGTAATCAGGCAGCCACACGGCCCAGTTTCGACTGGAGGAGAATTTCTGCCCCTCCAGATTTAGAAACTCATTGGCAGGCACATCGTACGGCAGGTTCAGTCCACCATAGCCCATAAGCATACTGGGCCAAATGATGGTGTGGAAAGGGATATTGTCCTTGGCCAGGAAATAATAGGCTCTGCTGGGCCCCTGCCACCAATCCCGCCACGCCTCCGGTTGGCCGATGATGACTGCCCACTCTTTGCTCGCTGCCAGGTAGCCGATTACGGCGTCGAACCAAACGTAAATCCGCTTGTGTTCGAAGCCCTTCACCGGCACCGGGATACCCCACTCGATATCACGGGTAATGGCTCGACCATGCAGACCCTCCCGCAATAAATTCAGGGAGAAGTTGAGAACATTGGGCCGCCAGTGGGTCTGCACCTCAATCCAGGAATGAAGTCGCTCGCTAAATTGCTGTAGATCGAGGAAGAAATGCTCGCTCTCCCGGACCACAGGGGCATGGCCACAGATTTTGCAGCGCGGATGGATGAGTTCGGTCGCATCCAGCGGCTTGCCGCATTTATCACATTGGTCGCCACGTGCATCCTGGAAGCCGCAGTAAGGGCAGGTGCCCTCCACATAACGGTCTGGCAGGAACTTCCCGCAAGATTCACAATAGAGCTGGCGCGTTTTATCGCGGTAGATGTAGCCCTTTTCCAAGAGGCGGAGGAACATATCTTGTGTCACTGCCCAGTGGTTCTCGGTGTCGGTGTGAGTGAAAAGATCGAAGGTGATGCCCAGATCCATCCACGATTTCAGGAATCTCGTGTGGTATCGTTCCACCACTTCCGCTGGGGAGATTCCCTCCCTCTCGGCTGTGATAGTGATCGGCGTACCGTGGCTGTCGCTGCCTGATACCATTAACACCTCATTGCCAATCAGTCGGTGGTAGCGGGCAAAAATATCAGCGGGGAGGTAGACGCCCGTAACATGCCCCAGGTGGATATCGCTGTTAGCATATGGCCAGGCCACTGCGACCAATATTCTCTCGCTCATTTTCTCCTCAGCACCTCTTCAAAAATAAGAGCCGTGGGTCTTTTACTATGCCTCTGCTGCCGAAATACGGTGGTAAAGGCCCCGCCGATCGTTTATCCGCACTTGGGCCAGGTCGCGAAGCATGGCGATAGCATCCTGCAATGGGCGAACGCGACTGCCAGGCATATAATACCAGTGGATAGGAACCTCCACAACCCGGTATCCCCTCTTCCGAGCGATGTAGAGTACCTCCACATCGAATCCCCAACCGTCTAGACGCTGCACTGCGAACAAGTCACGAGCCACCTCGCGCCGGAAACATTTGTAGCCACACTGGCTGTCTTGAATACCAGGCAAAGCCAGCAGACGGACCACGAAGTTGTAGATGCGACCCATGATATGCCGATATTCGGGCTCATTGTATCGAACCGCACCCGGGGCCTCGCGAGAGCCAATGGCCACATCATAGTCGTTCAGTTGAGGGGGGAGGAACTTAGATAGCCCCTCGATGGGCATAGACAGATCTGCATCGCAAATGAATAGATAATCGCCACGGCCATTCAGCATGCCAGTGCGCACTGCGTAGCCTTTACCTCGATGCACGTTACACAATAGGCGAACACAGTCTGCATGTTGAGCAACACTCTGGACAACCTCCGTGGTGCGGTCCGTGCTGCCATCGTCCACGACCAACACTTCCGCAGGATACGGCTGCTGCTGCAGGTAACACAGGATCCTATCCAGACTCTTGGGTAGCCGCTTCTCCTCATTGTAGGCTGGGATCACCAGAGTCACGAGAGGTGTTCCGTTACTCAGATTATGAGGGACAGAGTTGATCATGATCCTTCATAAGTGTAACCGCACCGTCACGGTGCGGCCCTTTCCGATGCGACCTAATGATACTTGTGACTGTGTTTTCAGTCAACCACGGTGCTAACTTTAGGCCCCTTGCCAAGCACCTGGGACCGCCGAGGCTAAGTTCTACTCACTGGACGCGTTAGGATTGCATCCACATAGTCAACGGATACCCGGCGCGTGGCTTGGACTTTGGGGCGCGCCTGCAGGGCACGCGGGAGAAGCAGCAAGCCTGCTATTTGCCCACGCAACCGCGCCCGTGCCGCTTCTCCTCTCCAGGCCCGCAGTGCCTCTATGAAAATGCGCCATTGTGCCCGCGCCATCTGCCCCCAATACCGCCGCAAGATGGGGCTGGGCACATCTTTGAAAAGTACATACAGCGTGTTACGTCCCACATAGAAACTGGCAATGGGCCCACCGCCAGTTGCACTCAATTTGTGGTAGACGATGGCTTTTGGAGCGAATACGCAGCGATACCCCGCCAGTTGTCCGCGCCAGGCTAAGTCCACATCCTCCAGATACATGAAAAGGCTTTCGTCGAATAAACCCACCTCATCTATCATTGCCCGGCGGTAGGCTGCTGCTCCCCCACACGCGCCAAAACAGTAGGTATCACCATCGAATTGCCCCTTGTCCACTTCCCACACACCCCGGTTGATGGGTATGCCATCGATCCCATAGCCGTCACCTGCGGAGTGCAGCGTATTTCGGCGATCGAAGAGCAGCATCTTGCTGGCTGCCATCCCGGCCTCAGGATGCTCTGCGAGTGCTCGCTCTATTTCTTCCAACCAATGTGGGTCGGTCTCGGTGTCGTTGTTCAGTGCTACTAAAATATCGCCTTTCGCTGCAAGGAAACCCGCGTTTACGCCGCCCGTTAACCCGCGGTTCTCTGGCAGGGGCACGACACGCACCTCAGGGTAATAGTTATACACCAAGTCAAGTGACTCGTCAGTGGAGGCATTATCTACCAGGATGACCTCGAAGTTGGGGTAAGTCTGGGCGCGTAGCGAGGATAGGCAGGTTGGCAGATGAACTGCACCGTTCCAATTTGGTATGATGACAGAAATAAGCGGGTGGGCCGCCATCGCGCTATACCTACTTGTAGATGTGTGCCAGGGCAACTTCGGCGGGGGCGCGGCGTGTATCATCGGCCAGCCAGTCTTCGAGCAGCGGTACCACTCGGCGCGGATAGGTCCGGCCGATATTGCGCAGACTCGAAGCCACGGCCCGCCAAACGAAGCGGCGTGGGTCAGTGGCTAGAAGTCTAAGAATAGCCAGCCCCACGTCTGGGTAGCGTCTGCCGAGTGCTTGGGAGAAAGCCATTGCTACGTTCCAGCGCACGACTTCCTCCTCGCGGTGGGCCCATTGGGCAATACGTGGCAAGGCTACATCAGGTTGCACGTGAGCCAGGCTGGCCAAGGCGAAAGGGCCCACATTGACCCGTACGTAGCGCTCCCGTTCTAACAGCGCAGGCTCCATAGCCTCTAGGAGCAGTGCCACTTGGCGTGGGGTGCAGCGACCCCGGCGCATCCGGCAGACGACTACACCGGCGCGACGTAGATACGGATGTGAGTTGGCGATCCACGAGCGGACGACGGGAAAAGCGCGATCGAAATCGGCTTCCAATTCATCCCGCAGACCGAAAGCCCCACCCTCGCGAGCCTCCCAACGCTCGCTCAAGGCCCATGATTTCAACTCGGCAACACGACTCCGCCAGTCCATCGATCAGTTCCCCCATTCCGCTCCCCGGTATTGAGCAAACCAATCCGCCAGTGCCTCTTTCCATGGGCGCAAGGTAATACCTAGTTGCGTCGCCCCCACGAAATTGCGCAATTCACATCTGGCAGGCACCTTTGCCGCTCGCGTGTAGCCTTGTGTCGGGTAAATGGGATAATCAGGCTTGCCGGCCAGGCGTAATATCTCGACCGCCCACTCGTAACGGGAACACGTCCCTTGGTTGGTGAAATGATAGATACCGTAGAGGGGATGTTCGATCAGTTTAGTGATGGCCTGGGCCAAGTCAGGAGCGTAGGTAGGCGAGCCCACCTCGTCAGTGACATATTGCAGGGTTGGGTGCTCCGCAGCGTTGCGTAGTACCTTGGCCACAAAATTGTTGCTGCCTGTGCCATAGAGCCAGGCTGTGCGCACGATGTAAAATTGATGTAGGAGCAGCTGGGTGATCAATTCCCCCGCGTATTTAGACTTCGCGTACACGCTCTGGGGATTGGGAGTATCCCATTCCAGATAAGGCTCACCCTTGGTGCCGTCGAAGACGTAATCGGTGCTGATGTACACCATCGGCACATTGGAGCGCTGACAGGCCAAGGCTATGTTTTGGGTGCCTAGCGCGTTCACTTTGTAAGCGGTGTCCGGTTCACCCTCGCAGCCATCTACGTTGGTAAACGCCGCTGCGTGGATCACCAGGTGGGGTTCGAAGGATGGGATAAGACGGGTCATTTGATCGTAGTTCGTGATGTCGTATTCTGGCAAATCTATGTTGAGTAGGGTGTGGTGGTGTAGAATCGCACGCAGTGCTCGTCCCAATTGCCCTTCGCTGCCCGTGATGACAATGCGCATTTTCCTTCCTCCCTTTGCTCCCTGGGTATGCGCTTTTCTCAGGTATGTCTTCGGTGGAGCAGAAGATTCGCCAACCGCCGTGTGCCGAGGTTCGCTTGATATGCTGTCCAAAGGATGACCAGCGCTAACCATGGCACCACCAGACCCGCCATCGCGACCAATATGGCTTGCAACAATAAAGTGCCTTGGACGAAAACCAACCGGAAATCGGGCAGATACCAGGTGATAAGCGGCCCGTTGAGGTACACCGTGACGGCCAGGCCAAGTGAGAGCAGGTACAGGCTCAGCCCGTTGAAGCCCAACCCGCTGTAGATGACGTCCACCACAGTGATCTTAGGATCGCGTCCGGTTTGCCACAGTAAGATCGCCAGACCGGGGAGCAGAGCGATGGCCTCTCGCCTAATCGCTGCCTCGGCGAAACCCCTCAAATCTCTGAGGCCACTTAGTGAGTACACAAGGCCCTCGTTTACATAAAGCAGGTGGAGGGCTATTACGGATAAGGTGGCGGCTACGATTAGCCAGAGGATCCGCCTGCTCCGTGCTCGCCAGATGAAAAGCAGTGGGAGTAACACGGCAATTGTGATTGGTAGAGCGCGCCGCCGCCGTTCAGCCAAAATGCGATCTTCGCGTGCCTCGCTCATCTCGAGGTCTGCCTGTTCGACCGAGAACCTGGCTAACCAATACGCTGAAGGATAGTTCCGCACTTCTACTGAACTACGTGCTACTAGAGCATCACCCTCGGCAGTCTCGCTGAGCGTACCCATGCCGATGCTATACAGATACATGTTCGCTAATCGCACCCGCTGCTCAGCCAGGATAACAGCTTTCTCGGCCCGATTTTTCTCATCCAGATCAAGCATATCAAAGAGTATGTGACCGTTTGCTGCACTGGGAACCGAGGTGCCCAATATGGCTGCAATCGTGGGCGCGATATCCTCCCCAGTAATAGGACCGTACTCACCCGGCCGGACCCCTTGACCGAGCATGACGAAAGGCACTCTGCTTACTACAGGCTCATCACCGCCGCGCCCCCCCTCGTCCAGGTGGCCGTGGTCGCCTACTACTATGAGCACGCTACGGCGTAAATTCAGTTCACTCGCAATCTGACTGACAATGGCGTCGCAGACCAGAGCCGTTTCCAGATACTCCTGGCTCGCCCCTCCATGGGCAAGACCCACCGGATCGAGCTGCCCTAACTGTACCACTAACAAGTTGGGGCGGAAATAGCGCAGGAAGCCAATGGCCCGTGAGGCTACCCAAGCATCCGCTTCCGCATCCCTGGTTTGGACGTAAAAACGCGTATATAAAAACTCTGGGGACACGAGTTTTGCCCAAGCCTGATGTCCTACTATGCCGCTATTCAGACCAGCCCGCTGGGCAGCAGCGAACAAGTGATCCACCTTGATCGGTTGGATGTAGTCGTGATCCTTCTCCATTTGTGGAGCATTGCTAATCTCCGGGTGTGCTCCCGTCACCAAAGTTGTCCAAGTGCTGTAAGGGTAGGTTGCTGGGTGCTGAATCATGGTAGCCCACGCCCCGTTCTGTCGCAGGGCTGCCAAGCCAGGTAACTGTTGCGACACATCCTCCCGCAGGCCACTGACAATGACCAGCACCACCTGAGGGCTCACTGGCTCGGTCTGGCCCTCTTCCACAGGGTGCGGTAGCCCCCGTAGGGGTGTGCGGTATGTATAAAGCGAATCCACATAACTGAGCAGCCAGTAACACGATGCGGCCCCAATTGCAGCAAAGGCCAGTAGACTAATGACGACGAGGGAGAGGCGAGCCAAAACGGCACGTCGATGCCGACGTAGCGCTTTCTGCATAGAAAATTCCTTATACCTTCACTCGAAGTGCCCGCGGAATCACGCGGAAAGAGACCGGGGTTTCACCGATGAGTTCGCCTTCCGCTTGGAGCAACATGCGTTCGCGAGACGTTACTGTGACCTCTTTTGAGCGATAGGCATCCACTTTCGGGTGGGTCAGGTGCGTGCCGCGGTAGATGCGAGGCAGGTTCGCGATCAACTCGGCTTTGGACACATCACCTATCACAATCACGTCGAACATTCCATCGTCGAGGACAGCGTTTGGACCCACATACATTCCACCACCAAAGTAACGGCCATTGCAGACCACGATCGAGTTGACTCGCTGGTGAAGGTGTGCGCCGTCCAGTTGTACTTCCGCTTCTTTGTTTTGGTAAGAAACCAGGGTCGCAAACAGACCGACGAGATAGGGTATCGTCCCTCCCAAAATTTTCGTGCTGGGGTTGACACGCTCCCAAACTTCACCATCAAAGCCCAGCCCTGCTACATTTGCGAAGTAGCGGCGCTCTTGCTGTCCCCCTCGCATGTAGACCATCTCGCCCAAATCAATGACCCGCTCACCTGTACCACAAGCACAAGCGATAGCCCCCTCGGTTGTGTGGGGGATACCCACCGTTTTCCTAAAATCCGCGCCCGTCCCACTTGGGATGAGGCTCAGGACAACCTCGGGGTTTACCTGTCCATCGTCCACCAAACCGTTGACCACCTCATTCAGCGTGCCATCACCGCCGACAGCGACGATATGCCGGTATCCTGCTTTCATGGCCTCGCGTGCCAGTTGAGTGGCGTGGAGTGGACGCTCGGTGTGCACTGCCTCAAACTGAAGGCCCGCTGCCAGTAGCCCATCTGCTGTACAGGGCCACTGCCTGCCAACTTTGCCATTTGAGGCCACCGGGTTTACAATGACAAACGTTTTGGGTTGGTTCATCTCCATTGCTTACGCTACGATCCTCGATTCTTTGATGCCAAACTTCCCTGTGCTCTCATCGTTAATTCTAATGATAAAGCAAGGGAATGCGAAACCATCGCCCGATCTACGACTCCACTGCGCTAAACCCAAATGGGAGCGAGCGAACAGGACCCTGTTCGCCCCCCACTCGAATTGAGGACTAGATTACAATCGCCAATCCCACTGCTGCTATTACCCCCATCAACCCGCCGAAGTAGAACGGCGCCTGTGGCCCCAACCAATCCCAAAGTAACCCAGCCAGCGCCGATGCTGGAAGCAATCCGATGCCCACTACTGTTGCATGCAGGCCGATCATTGTTGCTCGTAGTTCCTGTGGCGCGATATCTGTCACTAATGCCTTCTCTACCCCCTCGGTGAAAGCCATATACAACCCGTAGACCGCGAAAAGAAGCCAGACTTGAAGCGGAGCTTTCACCAGTGCGAACCCAAGGTACACTAAGCCGTAGACCACATAACCTGCCACAAGCAAGGTCTTGCGCCCAAGGCGATCTGACAACCGCCCCGCTGGGAGAGAGACCGTCGCAAAAATGATGTTATAAGCCAGATATAGCAGAAGTACTGTCGGCGCATCGAAGCCAACATTCTTTGCTCGCAAAAGGAGAAACTGGTTGGATGAATTGCCCAGGGTAAAAGCGAGGACAACGAGTAAGAACGCTTTGAGTCGTGGGGGCAAGGTGGACCATTGCAGCGAGGGCCTCTCCCCTTTGGAGAGCCCTTCCCGTTTTGTTTCGCGCACTAAAGTGAGGATCAAAATAGCCGCCACGGCCGGGATAACTGCCCATAGAAAGACGGCAGCGAAGTTCCCTTGGTAGCGGGTCAGGAAAAAATAGGCAAGCAAGACCCCCGTGGCGGCCCCCGCCGTATCCAATGTCCGGTGCAATCCGAAGGCTGCCCCCCGGTGATCCGCTGCGGTGCTATCGGCGATAAGTGCATCCCGCGGTGCAGTGCGTACGCCTTTACCGAAGCGGTCTACAATACGTCCTGCCAATACCCAGAGCCACGAGGTTGAGAGGTAAAGCAGAACCTTGCCCACAGTGGAGGAACCGTAGCCCACCATAGTGAGCACCTTACGCTTGCCCAAACGGTCAGAGATGTAGCCGGAAAATACCTTGAGCAGACTAGCCAGACTCTCAGCAATACCCTCGATGATGCCGACGATGCCCGGACTGGCACCGAGCCGCGCGGTGAGGTAGAGCGGAAGAATGGGGTAAACCATCTCGGAACTGACATCGGTGAGAAAACTCACTAGGCCGAGCACAATGACATTGAACACAGAGACCTCCTATTTCTGTCGGATCACTTCGCGAATTCCACGATCCTGGGTCGTGCTTCAGAACTCTACCCCGCCTTAGGGAATAGTGTGGTAGTAGCTGGATGCTTCCTCACCCACCGCTCGCCCCTCACTGGCTCGATACCTTTTTCCAGCGAGCGCAACACAGAACACAGTATACCTGGGCTAGTTTGATAGCCGGGGCCTGCTCGTTTTTCCACCAACTAGATGCCGTACACAGGACACAGCGTTGCGTGTCAGAGGACGTGTATGCGCGAATGAACCCCAAAAGAAATCGCGGGCTATCTTTTCCCGGTCTAGGATAGCGATATTGTAAACCTAACTTCACCCTTGTCAACTATCCCACGCACTGTCTCAGCGGGTTTGGGAGTGATCCGTTCTGGCCTAGATCGCTCCTGATTCCGAAAATGATCCCGCTTGCGCAAGTTTGAGAATTTCGAGTTCGAAAGGGATGGATTGGCATATTTTGAGCTAAATTGGATCTATACAAAGAGCGGAAAATGTGCTAATATTGATATGCCAATAATCCAATTTGGACTAATCTCTTGAGGGAGGGGTTATGCGTATTCCTCTGGATCGCGAGAGTTCTGTTCCTCTTTATCAGCAAATCAGGGATTTCCTGCGCAGGGAGATCCAACGCGGGGATCTGGCTCCGGAAACGCGATTACCTCCCACTCGGGAATTGGCTGCAGCGTTGGGGGTAAATCGTCTTACTGTCTCTAGCGCCTACGCTGAACTGGAGGCCGAAGGACTTATCTATGCTCATGTGGGCCGCGGCACGTTCGTTGCTTCTTCGCCCCAGTCCGCTACCACTGGCATTGAGAGGCGGACTGCTTTGCGAACGGGAGAATGGCCCTCATGGCAACAGGCGTATCCCCGGCCCCTCCAATACGCAGGGAGAACGGAGATAGAGCGTCTCCTAACGTTGGCCGCCAACCCGGGGGTTATCTCCTTTGCCCAGGGCACTGGTGCCAGCGATCTCTTTCCGGTCGCTCAATTCCGGCAGGCCATGAATGAAGTGTTGCGTCGAGATAAGGCGGATGCTCTGGGCTACGGCGAACGAGCAGGTTATCCGCCACTGCGGCTCACTATCGCACGGGTGCTGGCTAGCCAGGGGCTCGCTGTCTCCCCCGACGAGATCATTATCACCACTGGTTCCCAGCAAGCCTTAGACTTGGTGGCCCGCACGCTGCTCCGCCCTGGCGACCCGGTGCTGGTGGAAAGCCCAACTTATTCGGGAGCATTGGAGGTCTTCGAGGGCGTTGAGGCCCGCCTGATAGCCGTGCCTATGGACGAGGAAGGAATGCGCGTGGAGGTCGTGGAGGAGTTGATCCAATATGCGCGCCCCCGTTTGATCTACACTATCCCCACCTTTCACAACCCGACTGGGACTGCGTTAGGCAATGCTCGACGGCGACAACTGGTGGCGCTCTCTGAATGTTACAATATCCCCATCTTGGAAGACGACTTCGTTGGTGATCTGCGCTACGACGGTCCCGCCCAACCTGCGCTCAAAACCATAGACGCGCGTGGCAACGTGATTTACGTTAGCACCTTCTCTAAGATGCTAATGCCTGGCTTGCGGATAGGCTTTTTGGTCGCCTCTGGCCCTGTCTATGACCATTTGTTGATCCGCAAAAGGGCCACAGACCTCGCTACATCTAATCTAATTCAGAGAGCACTTGAAGCATACATTACTGTGGGGCGCTATCAAGCACACTTGCGCCGTGCCTGTCGGATCTACCGTCAGCGGCGCGATGTGATGGTGCAATGCTTGCGAGAACAATGCCCCAGTGAGGTTACTTGGAATATCCCCAGAGGCGGGCTTTTCATTTGGGTGCGTCTTCCGGGGTCGGTTTCCGTGCCCCAATTGTACCTGGAAGCAATACAGGAGGGAGTGGCCTTCTTGCCTGGTACTTTTCTGTTCCCTGGCAATGAGGAATACCCAGCCATACGCCTTAACTTCACGGTGCACCCACCCGACATCATTACAGAGGGCATGCGGCGGCTTGGACGAGTGCTGGGCCGTTTCTTGGCCCGCGCGGAAAGCGGAACGATTCCGTCCCATGATCAGAAGACTGTTGTGGTGTGAGATTGGGACTAATAGTGGAGGATAAAACCCTGGGAGTCGAATTTGACAAATTCAGCGACACGTGTTATAATGTGTTTTGTCATATTGTCCTATGACAATAAACCATATGGAGGATTAGTGGATGCAAATCAGCATTGAGCCAGGTGATCTTTTACCGATTCACGCTCAACTTAGGGAGCAGATCAGATTCCTAATCCTCAACGGAGAGTTGGCTCCTGGGACCAAACTGCCGACGATCCGTCAGTTGGCTGGCTTTTTGAGAATAAATCGTAACACGGTCCTCAAGGCCTATCAAGAACTGATGCAGGACGGTCTGATTGAGTGCCAGCGGGGTCGTGGTTGTGTAGTGGTGGATCGGCCTGTGGCCATTGCCCAACCTGTGTCCGCCCAACTGCTCGCGGTTATTGATTCCGCCATTGAGCAGGCCGGGGAACTCGGAATTAATCCGGATGACTTTGCGGCCTTCGCATACGCACGCGCCAAACAGCGCCGCGATGTTCCAGTCAAGCGTCGGCTTGTGTTTGTCGAGTGTGCGGCACGCATTGCCGAAACATTCGCCAAGATCATCCAGGACAGGCTTGGCATGCAGGTAACACCCATTGTCCTGGAAGACCTGCAGCAACCTACGGCTGAGATAGAGCAGTGCATTCGTGAGGCCCATGTGGTAGCGACAACCTTCTTCCACCTTCAGGAAGTGAAGCACCTGCTAAGCAAAACAAAGAAGATGGTGGTGGGACTGGGGCTAAAACCGCATTTGGAGAAACTGGTCCAGATTGCTGCGCTTCCTGAAGGTACACCTACTGCAATGATATGTGCCAGCGAATGCAGTGCTCTGAACATGAAGCGATCACTAGAAAACGCGGGCATCCGAGTGTTAGATGCCGCTGCCTCTGGTGTGGATGACCCGCAAAGGCTGGCTCAGACATTGTCCGGGCGCGCTGTGGTTATCGCTTCGGATCTCGTCGCCGCTGAGGTACGCCCCCTGTTGCAGCCAGGCCAAGAGTTAATCGTGCTGGATTACCTGGCGTTAGATGAGGGGGGTATCAGCCTGTTAAAGTCTATGGTAACTGAGGAACTGGCGAAGGTGTAGGAGCCATGTTATTCAGAATCAGAGGAGGGGATCGAGGTGTCCGGACTTAGCAATCCCTTCCAGAGGTCGGTTATGGCAGTAGATCAGTATCCGCAATTAGAGCCTTGGGAAGCGGCAGCGGGAACCAAGGACGAGAGATGGTTGGCCCCCATGATTCGTGGGCTCTTGTGGTCATGGGTGGGCAATGCGGAGCCGTCGCCGACGACCTGGGCCCGAATCAAAGAGCGCCTACTCCGACTGCAGCGGAGAGGGCAATCAGGTCTGGCAGCACCGGTCATCTCCGAGACCACTAGTCATAGTGTAGCAGAAACGCGCAATTTAGATGCAGCCTCACGATCCAAGGACATAGACGTGGATAAATCGCAGCGGAGTTTCATCGCGGTGTGAAAGTCCGCCACAGGAGCATGGGAGGAATAAAATGCTAAACGCGAAAGATATTCTGACACAGCAGGAGTTGTACAAGGACCTATTACGCGAAGCCGAGCGGGAGAGGCTCTGTCGCCAGGTAGCGAGGAGGAAAGGAGAGGGCGATCGCTTCTACTGCCAGGTTTTGATCTGGCTGGGTCGTCGGCTCGTGGCCTGGGGATGGTATCTTCAGGAACGCTACGGCGCTGTAACGGAGAAGCCCGTGACTCTCGTCGCACACCGTGTACGGTGAGCCGTGAACGCAGGCTGACGTGGGAGAGTCTAAGCAACGCGAGGAGGGACGAAAACATGGATCTTGCGGATGTGACGTATTGTGGTCTGTACTGTGGCTTGTGCGCCTGTCGTCGGCGCATCCCACAACAAGCAGCAGCATTGCGAGATACATTGCATCGGGAGGGCTACGACCAGGGTTACTTTGACATTCCCGGCTTAGAAGGGGCTTTCACCGCTTTCTGGGAAGGGTTGAATTGCCTTGCTGAGACCCCTTGCCCTGGCTGCCGATCTGGAGGAGGTAATCCGGAATGCGCTATCCGGCGCTGTGCCCAAGAGCGGGAGGTGACTGTCTGCCCGCTATGCGCCGACTACCCTTGCGCACGGCTGGAAGTCCTCCGCAATTATCCATTACTGCTGGCTGACGGGCGGCGGATGCAACAGATAGGGTTGGAAAAGTGGATCGCCGAACAGGAAGAGCGAGCCGCGACCGGTTTCGCCTATGCGGACATTCGATTTCCAGCAGGTATGGGGCAATGATACCGGTCCGGACAGTAGTGTTCGATTGGGGAGACACAGTGATGCGTGTTTTCCCAGAATGTCAGGGACCGATGGCTCATTGGCCCCGAGTAGAGGCCGTGCCAGGTGTCATTGAGACACTTCAGGCTCTCCATCAGCGCTATTGTCTCGTCCTGGCGACGAACGCCGCCGAATCAGGCGCATCCCTGGTGCGGGAGGCACTGGGACGAGCAGGATTGGAAGGATGCTTTGATGTTATTCTGACAGCGCAGGAATTAGGAGCGCGCAAGCCCGATCCGGCCTTTTTCCAGCGGGTCCTGGCCGCCCTGAACTGCACCCCGGGCGACGCAGTAGTGGTAGGAGACGATTATCAGACAGACGTGATCGGTGCTAAAGAGGCTGGGTTAAGGGCCATCTGGTTTAATCCGAGCGGGGCCTCTTGCCCGCTTGCTCATCCGCTACACGATGCGGAGGTGCGGACAATGGCCGAACTGCCTACTGCGTTAGAGAATTTGTTCACGTGAAGTCTGATTTGAAGGGCAACTAACCATGACCATGGTGAAAGCGAAAGACTTATTCCTGCAATTGGAAAAACGAGGTTACAAGGGCCGCATTGTATCTATCCGGCGTCTCCCCGATCTACAGAAAGAGATCGAAGGCCTCTACAAACAGGGTCTATTGGACGAGGGATTTTATCAGGAACGACTGGCCTGGTTCACTTTTAGCCCACCCGATAGTCTGCCAGAACCCCGATCCATAATTGTGATCGCGATCCCACAGCCGCAGATTCAGGTTATCTTCAGTTGGAATGAAGGAGCGTTAGCACTCCTTGTTCCCCCAACATATGTAGCCTATCGTGAGGTGAATCAACGGGTGGAGGATCTGCTCGCGGCGTTTCTGAGGCCAGAGAGATATCAGGTGACTCAGGCAGCGCTACCGTTGAAACCCTTGGCCGTGCGTAGTGGGTTGGGTTGCTATGGGAGGAACAACATCTGCTACGTTCATGGAATGGGGAGTTTTCATCGGCTGGTGGCTTTTTACTCTGACTTTCCTTGTCAGGAGGACGAGTGGCGAGAACCAGAAATGCTAGAGCGTTGCCAGAATTGTCAGGCCTGTCTCCGTTCGTGCCCTACCGGAGCGATCGCTCCTGAGCGTTTTCTCCTCCATGCAGAAAGGTGCATCACTTTTCACAATGAGCGCTCCGATGACTTTCCCAGTTGGATAGACCCTTCCTGGCACAACTGTCTGATCGGCTGTCTGCACTGCCAAAGGGTCTGCCCCCAAAATCGGGATTTCCTAAACTGGGTCGAGAGAGGAGAAGAGTTCTCTCGGGAGGAGACCGCTTTGATTTTGGCCAGGGTTCCATTGGATCAATTTCCCAGCGCCACGGCAGAGAAACTGGAACGCCTCGACTTGGTCGAATATATGGATGTTCTACCTCGTAACCTGAGAGTTATGCTCACCAGGATGAGCCAACAGCGGGGTTGATGATCACGTATCTCCCAACTAACGATCATCACCTAAGGCCGGTTTGACAGCGGAAGTGCGCCTGGGGTGAAAACAAAAGGAGGTCCTTCGCATGATTGTCAAAAGCGCTCAACGTCAGGTACGGACGTTTAAGGGGGTTGACTTTCTGGTGGGAGCAACTGGAGAACGCACGATGGTTACCCTTATGACGTTCAAGAAGGGCCAGGAAGTGGGCGTGCATCGCCACACCCATGAGCAGGCCGGCTATTGCATCCAAGGGCGTTTTCTGTTGACGATAAACGATGTAGAGGCGCTCATCGAACCAGGTGACAGCTACGTGATACCAAGTGGTGCCCCCCACAGTTACCGTGTGTTGGGAGATGCCCTGGCTGTTGAAGTCTTTTCACCACCTCGAGAAGACTACCGATAAAAGGCTCACAGGCTATGTTGGAGCGTCTTCTCTTCAGTGTTTCCGCTATTGCGGAGTGTGGGAGGTATTCAAGTGATTCTACGCGTATGGGATATCACTTTCACCGTATCGGACTTGGAGCGAGGGGTGAATTTCTACGAGAACATTCTGGGGTTGGCTAAGAAGTACCAATTCGCCACCTACGCTGGTTTCGATTGCGGCGGGGTAGAAATTGGATTGCAGCCCGGCACCCCCATTCGCACGCCAGAAAGCACTCCCTGCGTGAATTTCCTGGTGCGAGACGTGGACGAGGCATACCAAGTGCTGCGCGAACGGGGCGTGCAGTTCCTCCAGGAGCCGCATGATACGCCCTGGGGTGGGCGCATCGCCCTGTTCGTCGACCCCGATGGCCACCCATTGCAACTGGTGCAAATAGACTGGCGTAAGTACTTCGCAGTCTGTGCGCCGAAGTAACACACTGTGGAAAAGGCGCCGTGGCAATATGCGATTCTCCGTCTAGCGTTCAGAAGTGAGGATGCCCATGCTTCCCACGAAAGATGAGAGAGGGACTCGTGGGGCGAACGTTGTGATACAGGCGCAACGCGAGGCCCTGATTGGCCTGCTATTGGTGATTTTGCCCAATTTGGTGCTAGTTGGGGTAGGGCTCCTGATGCGCAGGCAAGCCCAACAGGTGACCGAGGCCCAGGCAGCAGGGGTATTCGGCATCGAACGGCTCCTGCGCCAGGTGGGATTGAACGCTTTCCTTTTGTTGCCTATGGGCATCTGGCTGTGGCGACGTCGGACTGGATTGGCGGCATGTGGCTGGCAACAAGTACGACTGGGGCGAGCAGCAGGGGTAGGTGTGTTGTTGGGGGCGGCAGTATTGTTCCTGCGAGCGCAACCCTTTGCGCCAGAGCGACTGGCCTTGTCCGACACTTGGTGGGCATTGGCCACGTACAGCGTGGTTGCCGTGTCCGAGGAGACCCTCTTCCGGGGTTTCTTGCAAGGCCGGTTAGAGGCCTGGTTGGGGCGTTGGTGGGGGTATTTCGCGACAGCCCTGCTTTTCTCCGCCGTTCACCTCCCGACAAGGCTGCTGGGCGGAGAGCCGTTGGCTCAGGCTCTGACCTACGCGACGGTGCAACTCTTGCCCATGGCCTTACTCTTCGGCGGGGCAATGTCGGTAGCGAATCATGCCGCCGCGCCAACCCTGTTGCACTTGGCCTGGAATTGGGCCAGCGTGATTAGGAGGTGAAATTGTGAATCCGAAAGGCAATCGGGGGCTTTTTGTCGCCGGAGGCGCGTGTGCCGTCCTCTGGCCTATCCTTTCCTTAGCCTTTTTCGCCGCTTATCCCGTGGCGGCCGGTGGAGCCATGCTTGCCCTGCCCGGCGGACCGGGGGCCTATGCTACCCGCCTGGCCGAACTGGGTCAACGGCCAATGGTGGTGGCCCTGGAATGGGGCCAGGACGTGCTTCCGCTGATGTTGTGGCCCTTCCTGTTGGCGCTTTACCGACTGCTAAGTTGGCGAAGCCAGTGGGACCTAACCTTGATAGCCGTCGGGCTGGGGTTGCTGGGGATGAGCCTGATGGTGCTCAGCAACACTTTCAACCCGACTCTCAGCCATACCCTGGGGCAGGCTTACGTGGAAGCCGGAAGCCCAGCCGAAGGAGCGGCGATCCTGGCTGTCCTGCAAGGGTTGCTCCTCTGGCGGCTAGGACTGAACCAACTGGCTGGACTGCTCTACCAAGGTTGCGTAGGACTAATCGGTTTGGGTCTGATCCGCAGTTGCACCTGGCGAGTTTTGGGATGGGTGGGCCTAGTGGGAGCGCTGCTGGCCCTGCCGGCCAAACTGCCCATCGGCCTGCGAGCACCCTCAAACATCATCTGGACCGGCCTGGCCTACGGCATCTGGCCCATCGCTATGGGCATTGGGCTGCTGCGATATAGGGAAGGGCAAGGCGTCAACCATTCCTCCTGGTGAGTTTCATCCCCACCCGGTTGATCAGGCGGCCTTGATCTGCCACTCTTGGCAGGCTCGTACCGGGTTTGAGAGAGGTATTGATTGTGAGGGCCAGGAAGCGTCCAAATTGTCGCCAGAGTACGAAACAGTAAAAGGCATCATCACGTTATTAAGGATGAAATGGACTGGTTGGCCAACATGAGCGACGCTCTGGGAGAAACCGCCATCATCGAGCGGGAAGAGAAATTGCGGACGTGGTTCACTCGTGAGTGTGACCCGATCTTGAAGGTCGTGGATGGTCTGGATATCGGCTGGGGTGGAGTGCAGCGTTGGGCTACAGCGCGGATGCCAGTGCCTACCGGCGGGCCACATCTCGATTTCGGCTGCGGCTATGGCACCTTTTTGGCTCAATTGGGCTGGCGTTTCCCCGGCGTCCGGCTGGTTGGCCTGAATATTGACTACGCCGGGCCGCACGCCCTGATAAGCGAATTGCTGGCCCAGGCGGAGGTGCACGCTGTGCTAGTGCAGGCCGATGCACGACAGATGCCCTTCGCTGATGAGAGCTTCGCATCGGCAAGCTGTTTTCTGGGGCTGCAGGACATCGCGATCGGATTCGGGGAATCAGGTGTGCGGACAACGCTCTCCGAAGCCGTGCGCGTGCTGCGCACCGACGGCACACTAACCCTGCTGGATGAGTTCCCGTTCGAGAAATTGGATGTCTTGCTGGAGGGGCTGCCGTTGGTGGTGATTGACCGGGAAGAACGTGCACTGGATGTGCGCTGGGACCGCCGGGTGGCGGAGCGAGCGATCATGCTCTACACCGAGGGGTGGGTGGCTCAAGCCCGCCTCTCCGATGAGGCAGCGCAACAGCGAACCCGTGTCGAAGTTCGCAGTCGGATGGTGGCAGAGATGGAACGCCAGTTGAGCGCACAAGGGTACTATGTCCCCTTTGGGCCGGTGCGGATGCTGGTGGCGCAGAAGATCGGGTAACCGGCAGATTTGATGTCGAATTACTGCGCTGCCGCAATATTAAGGAGAACCCTGCGATGCCTGAACTCCCCGATGTTCTCATCTTAGCGTGTAGCCTGGATCAAGCCCTTCGTGGCCGACGCATCACTGCGGTAAACATCTATCAGCCCAAATGTCTGAACCGGCCGGAGGGCGAATTTCGCCAGGCTGTTGTCGGTCGCGCCTTCCAGCACGCCTGGCAACGCGGTAAGTGGGTCTTAGCAGACTTGGATCGGGATTGGACGCTGGCCTTCAATTTGGGGATGGGCGGCGAATTGCGCCTGCATGACCCAGACGAGATACCTGATCCGCGGCGAGAGCGTGTAGTCTTTCACCTGGACGACGGCACAGGGCTCTGGGTGCACTTCTGGTGGTTCGGCCATGTACACTTGATTCCTTTGGGTGACCTGACTGCCCATCCTATACTAGCCCGCCTAGGGCCAGAACCACTGGCGGATGATTTCACCCCACAGCGTTTGGAGCGGATGCTGCAGGGTAAACGCGGACCAATCAAGAAGTACCTGCTGGATCAAAGGTTCATCGCCGGTATTGGCAACGTTTACGTGCAGGACATCCTCTGGTATGCCAGGCTGCATCCCCTGCGTCCGGCAAACACGTTAGAGCCAGCCGACGTGAAACGGCTGCATCAGGGCATTCGTCGTGTATTGGAGGAGGGCATTCGTTGGGGAGGTGGCCCACGAGAGTATGATGTGTGGGGTAACGAAGGACACTATGTCGAACACCTACAGGTGGGTTATCGAACGGGCGAGCCCTGTCCGGCCTGCGGAACGACGATCGAAACCTTGCGCGTGGGCTCCACTACCAGTTACATCTGCCCCCGCTGTCAGATCTGAAGTGCAGGATAATATCCAATAGATCGGGAGGCAAGGGATGGACGAGGAGAAACGTCCTTGGCGCATTTTGTTGGTGGATGACGAAGAGGCTATTACGGTCCAATTGGCTTCCTTCCTGGAGCGGACGGGGTTTACAGTAACCGTGGCCCACAATGGTGAGGTAGCCTTGCGCCGCATCACTGATTTCACCCCTGACCTCATCGTCCTCGATGTACTGATGCCTCACCTAGACGGCCGGGAAACTCTGCGCCGTCTGCGCCAGGCTGGGGACTGGACGCCGGTAATCTTGCTCACCCAGGTGGGATTGCCGGCCGAACGAGCCATGGCCCTCGATGAAGGGGCCGATGATTACCTGAACAAGCCATTCGAACCGTACGAACTGGTGGCCCGCATCCGGGCAGTGTTGCGGCGAAGTCGCCGCGGCGTTCCCTCCCTCGCAGGTGCGCGCCATTTGACCTGCCAGGCGCTTGTTCTCGATCGTCAGGCTCGTCGGGTTAGCCTGTCTGGTAGAGAGGTTGCTCTCACGGCGAAGGCTTTCTCGGTCTTAGAGTATCTAATGTTGCACCCCGACGAAGTGTTGAGTCGAGAGCGCTTGCTGGATGCAGTCTGGGGCTGGGACTATCCGGCCGCCACCCGAGCAGTGGATACACGCATTGCTGAGTTGCGCCGCGCGCTGAATGACGACGTCGAGGATCCCCAGTACATCGAGACGGTGATTGGAGAAGGGTATCGTTTTGTTGGACGGGTGGAGGTGGGGATGTGAAGAAGTTCGTTTTGCCACTCCTGCCTTTGGGCCTGGGATTAATCCTGGCTGCCTTGTTACAGGCTGGGCTATGGCCTAATCCCGTTCTCTATCTGCGTGCCGACGTGGGCACTTTAGTCCTCCTCCTAGGGCTTGCTGGTGCCATTGCCTGTGGATTGGGTCTCGCTTTGTGGGCTCTGGTGGATCGTCGTTGTGAGCAGGCGCTGGCTCGCTTTCGACAGGAACAAGCCGAATCTCATCGTCGTTTCATCCGCCGCCTGGATCACGAACTGAAGAATCCTCTCACTGCCATCCGTGCCGGCTTGGCTAATCTGGCCGACGGGGGTGACGGCCCTACCTTATTGAGCGTGCAGGCCCAAGTGGACCGTCTGGCTCGTCTGAGCGCCGACCTGCGCAAACTGGCTGATCTGGAGACACAACCTGTGGAACAGGAGCCGGTGGATCTCGCGCAGTTGTTGGCAGAGTTATTGGAATTGGCTCAGGAACGGCCAGAAGCATCTGTTCGCCAACTCCGACTGACCCTGCCCCGTGCTCCCTGGCCGTTGCCGGCAGTGGCTGGTGATCGCGATCTGCTCTTCCTGGCCCTGCACAATTTGGTGGACAACGCTCTCAAGTTCTCTCGTCCGAAGGATACTATTGAGGTCCGTGCCTTCGAGGATGGTCCATGGGTGATAGTCGAGGTAGCAGATACCGGTCCTGGTGTTGGTGAAGACGAACTACCGCACTTGGGAGAGGAACTGTACCGGGGAAATGCAGCCCGGAGTGTCGAAGGCAGCGGTCTGGGACTGGCGCTGACACAAGCCATCGTCACTCGTCACCAGGGCACAATGGCAGTGCGGAGTCGTCTGGGGCAGGGGACGGTGGTTACCTTGCGACTCCCGGTGGCTCGCTGACATGTCAAAATTGTAACATCATGTTCTGTAATTATTACACTTTAGCCATACAGGTGTGACACCGGGATGGTAGTATAGGAAGCAGCGGTTGGAGGATCACTCTGTTTGGAGGTGTAACAATGAAAAAGTGTACGTTCCTTTTGCTAACTCTGCTGCTTCTTTTAACGCCTGTGGCCTGTCAAGGCACCCTGGAAGTAGGCGTCGAGCGTGCTTATACCCCCATGCCCAACCTGGGCAAATTGGCCTATGTTCAAGGCGGCGACATCTGGGTTAAGGCTCTACCTGACGGGGAGCCCCAACGGCTCACCACCGATGGCCGCAACTCCGAGCCTCGCTGGTCACCATCAGGCCAATGGCTGGCTTTCCGCAAAGGGGATTACCAAGTCTGGGTTATGGGTGCCGATGGCAGCGCATCCCACCCCCTAAACGAAGGCGCAGCCGTGGGCGCTTTCGCTTGGGCGCCTACAGACGATCGATTGGCCTATGTCGTCGGGGATAAGGAATTGCAGACGGTCGATGCAGATGGCAGTGCCCAGACTGTCTTGGTGCTCCAAAGCCCCTTCGGCAAGATCGGTCAGATTGCCTGGAGTCCCGATGGGGAGTGGATAGCCTACGAATGGCAGGAGCAAGAGGCTGGGCAACCTCCCACCTACCAGGGTCTATTGAAAGTTTCAGCGGATGGCAAAAGCCGGATGCCGATCTATCCCGCTTATCCCAGTAAGCCATCTGAGATTCGGGGATTTCACCTGGTCGGGTGGACGGCCGGTAGCTATTTTCTTCTTTTCCAGGATGATATGGGTTCCGCTTCGCTGCTGGCCGATGGCGCTCCTCTTTACGCCATACCTGCGGACGACGGCACGCCTGTGCAACTCGCTGATTCTGTGCTAGCCTACTCAGATTTCGTCGTGCCGAAAGCAACCGATCTCACCCAGGTCGCCGTGATTGTGGGCAGTTATCGTGGCGCTTGGACTAACAAGGCGTTACAGTTTCTCAACCCAGCCACAGGAGAGGCTACTACGCTGACTTCGGCAGATGTGGCAGTCTCTTCTCCCTCTTGGTCACCAGATGGCCAAAAGATCGCCTATGTCGCTATGCCTGATCGAGGTGATTTAGGTGGTGGCGAACCGGCTCGCCAGGCATTGATGCAGCGCCGCCTATGGGTGGCGAATGTTGATGGCGAGCCTCAGGCCCAACAACTCACCAATGATCTGAACTATCGTGATGAGCGCCCTCTCTGGTCAGCCGATGGGAAGCACATCCTCTTCGCGCGCCTCAACGCCGGGAACCAGGCCTCGCTCTGGGTTATCCCCGCCGCGGGCGGCGAGCCTCTGCAGATGGTGAAGGAGTTAACCCCGGCCCCGGAATGGTTCGGCTATTATGGCCACATTGACTGGGACGGCCTCTTCGACTGGTGGACAGGCCTGCATCAGACCGCAGATTACTCCGCACTGTCACCAACGATGACCCCAACTCAAGAGAAGGACCTTTCTATAACTTCGGGCGTGCTTTATCTGAAAGAAGGGATAGCCTATCTTCTGAACGAAGACGGCGAGCGGCGTATCGGTCCGCTGCCCGAAGATGCTGGTCACCTGACACCCGGGCCTCGCTATTTGGCCTATGTCCAGGACAACCGGATTTGGATCCTTAACCCGTCCGATGGAACGACGGATACACTTCTCGAGTTCCACGATCTCGTGGGCCAGGACTTCGACTTGTGCTGGTCCACGGACGGCTCGACTTTGGCCTACGCCGTGACCTGGAGTGGGCCCGATGGCTCGCGGAAAGTAGGGCTAGGCATCACCGATGGCTATGAGCACCGCGTGGCGGACACCCTCATCGCCCGCAGCGCTGGACCAACGCCTACGCTGCCTCCGGAACCACCTATGCCACCCGAACCTGGCTTTGCTAGCCTCAGAATCCTGGGGTTCGATCTGGTCGCCGGTAAGTTGCTGGTGACACCCGTTGGTGGGCAGGAACACTTGAGTTGGGTGGGAACCTACGACCTGTGTAAAGGTGAGCCCATGCGAAAGCAACCCTGGCCCACCGCCGTAGTGCCACCTCTGATTCCAGTCCTCTCACCAGACCTGACGCTTTTGGCCGCCACCCAGCCGGGCGAGCTGCAAATCTACCGCGCAGATAACATCGGTGCCGATTGGATATATGTGGAACTGCCAGCGGAGACACACGTAATGTGGCCCTGTTGGTCACCTGACAGCCAGCGACTGGCCTACCTGTTGAACGAAGGCGCGACTCCTGGTTTGGATGTGAGTCCCGCCCTGGGTCTCTGGGTTTGGGAGTCCAAGAGCAATCAGGCTCGTCAATTGTTGCCGGCGGTCAGTCCTGAAGCAGTGTTGCGCGGTTGGACGGCTGACGGGCAGGCAGTGGTACTGGAGATGTTGGATGGTATAAGCCGACAGGTCACTGTCAGTCTAGTAGAAGTAGATACTAGCCGTAGCAGGCTCATTCCGCTGCCCCAAGATAGCCGAGTGCTGGGCTGGATCGGAAACAGCTAGAACAGGAAAAAAGAAGGAGATTTGCACAGATGGGCATCCTCAGAAATCACTCACGTAAGACACTGCTCTATGTGGCCACTTTCATTGCCGTGACAATTGTGGTGGCGGTGCTCGTTAAGCCCGATCGCACTGCGATCGGGTTCGTCGCTTGGGCCGCTTTAATCTTAGTCAGTTTGCTGCTTCTTGTTGCGTGGCATGCTCGCGCCTTTGCGTATCGCTGCCGAGACTGCGGACACGAGTTTCAAATATCGCTCTGGACAGATCTGCTCAGTCCCCACGGCCTAAGCAAAGGAGGAGGTTGGAAATACCTGCGCTGCCCCAAGTGCGGGCAACGCACCATGGCAATTGTCATTCCTAAGGGGGGAGGATGAATCTTCAGAAACGCCTGTACTTCCTGTTGCCGGCTGTCACGGCCGCCTTGCTGCACAACATTATCCACGAAAGCGTGCACTACTTGGCTGCCCGGCTGTTGGGCGAGGGAGTAAAGGAATTCCGCTTTCTGACCAACGGTTGGGGATCCAGTCAGGTGATCTATGCCACGCCAGCAGCCGAACGAATTGGTGCCCACTGGTTGGTTATCGCCTGGGGACCTGCGGTGGTGACCACCCTCATTGGGTATCTGCTCTATCTAAAGCGAGAGGAATGGCTGACTCGTTGGCCATTGATCAACGCGACCCTGTGGTACGCTGGGCTCTTCTTCTTGTGCCTGGACCCGTTCTACTTTGCCCTGTTGTCCCTGTTCTTCGGCGGCGATGTGAATGCCGTGGACGCCGTGGGCTGGTCACCGTGGCCAGTGCGGTTGGTAGCACTAGGGATTTTTATTTTCAATGCTAGGCTGATGGTGCGCTGGCAGCGAGAGGCAAGGGCTCGTCCAGAGCGATATGTGATTGCAGGGTGAACTTGGTGCTTCCCCTGGAACATAGCATAGGCGGGAGGGAAAATAGCACGTGAGCGGATACAAACTGTTGGCTTTGGTCGCCCTGGCGGGATTTTTCCTGATGGTGATAGCGTACTCTGCACAGGCCGACGACGCCTCGTTGGGAGCCGTAGGCTATGGCGTAGTGCCTCTGGATAGCAACCAGGTGACGATGACTGCTGAGCAAGTGGAAGCCGAGATCCGCGACGATCAGGCTTGGGTGACGTGCGTTTTCACCTTTACGAACGCTGGCCCACCAATCGAGGTGCTGATGGGGTTCCCGCAGGCTCGGTCCATCCGAGAGGGCGAAGCGCCAGAACTGATGGAATTCCGGGCTTTTGTGGATGATGAGGAGGTTCCGGTAACCTTTCTCCCAAACGCCCAACCGCAGGGCGAATGGGACTACGAAGGCTGGCATACCTTCAAGGTTCCCTTTGCCGCCAGTCAGACTCGTACCATGCGCAACACCTATCACGGTCGCCTGACCTGGTACTCAAATGGAGACCGGGCCTTTGAGTACATCTTGCGCACTGGTTCCACCTGGCAGGGGCCTATCGGGCAGGCCGACATCGTAGTGCGCTGGGAGAGGGATCGGTATGTGGTACCAGAAACTCTCTCTGCCAGACCATCCGGCTATCTTCAGGGACAACGCGAACTACGATGGCATTTCACTAACTTGGAGCCAACCCTAGAGGATGATATTCGGATATCCTTTCGCCCTGTCTATGGCCCTCATAACCTGGGCAGCGCATCCGCGTCCTCGGGGCATGTTAACCCCGCTCAGACCGGATACGGTTTGCCTGCTGCTCTCTTTTCGGATGGCGACCAGGCTACCGCCTGGCAATCCAACGGAGAGACAGCCGGGGCCTGGATCGCTTGGAGTTACACTGGCTATCCTCATTATGCTACCCCCACCTTGGGATTGGGCATTTTGCCTGGGGCAACTGATGCGGAGTTCCGCGCCCATGGGCGACCCAAGGAAATACTGGTGCGCCTGGCTCGGCTAAAGGAGGGCGCGGAGTTGTTGCCTGTTTTCATTCCCATCGAGGAGTCTTTTCTGAACCCCGTGCGTCAGTTAGAGATTACCGAGCACCACCTGACTCTGGAAGATGCCGCCCGTTGGCAGTTCTTACAACTGGAAAAACCCGCAACCATCCTGGCCTTCCAAGTGGTGGTAGAGAGCGTTTATCCTGGCGAGCGTTACAATGACGTCGCTATTGCGGAGGTCCTTTTCCCCCTGCTCGAAGAGGATCTCGTGTCCCCGCCAGTTCTCTCACCAAACGCAAGGGAGGAGGGGCCAGTTGGACCCATGAAAGAGTCACTGCCCCTTGTTCTCCGATCAGTGCTCTTGCCGACAGGAATGATTGTAGCGATACTAGCAGGAGTTGGGCTGTTTTGGCTACGAAGAAGAGGCGCAGGGAAAAGAACCTGGTGACTTTGCACATTTCCTCGCTTAGTAGCCCCAATACAAGTGACGTTGCTAAATTGGGGTGGATGTGGTATATTAAAGCCGTTAATTGAGTGAAGAATGGGATGGAAATGTCCAATCAAGATGCGGCCTCTAAAGGTCTCGATCCGGCCACGGCTAGTGGTAGCATATCCCTGAAAGCCCAAGCAGTGGACAAAGATCGGATGCTGTCAATTGTTTTTGAGATAGCCAAAACTCTGGCCACTGAGCAAGACCTGGAGGCGATCGTAACGAGGGTTTTATCCAGCATCATCGAAATAGCAGGGGTGGCCGATGCGGGTATTGTTCTGCTCTACGACTCTTCCGACGGCTGGCTGAAAGTAGAGGCTGCGCAAGGTTATGACCTAAGCATTTTGAAACAGGTCCGTCTAGCGTCCGGGGAATCGATGATCGGTAAAGTGTTTCAAACTGGTCAGGCTGAGCTATACTCTACCCCAGAGGCCGTCGTGGCAGCAATGGCGAATATGACGCCGTCGAACCACGAGATCTTCAGAAAGGCAACCATCGGTTTGGGACAACCGCTGAGCGCAGTGTGCATTCCATTAACTGTAGACCAGACCCGAATTGGAGTCCTGGTACTGGAGAACCTGTGTCAATCCACAAAATTCACTTCTACAGACCTGGACTTCCTACAGGGCGTGGCTGATCTGATTGCCCTCTCTATCACAAACTGCCGCCTGAGAGAGGAGCGACAGTCCGCCCAGGTCCTCAGCGAGGCTAATCGTCTTAAGGCTGAGTTGATCTCCACTCTGGCCCATGAGATGCGTACTCCACTGACTTCGATCAGAGGTTACTCTACGGCCTTGCTCATGGAAGAGGCCACCTTCAGTCCCGAGGTCCAACGGGAGTTCCTGCAAATCATAGATGAGGAAGGTCAAGTCAGGTTTTTCCTGTAAAATAGGCGACGTAGGTACGCTATGATCAGTACAGCCCTCCTATGTGTTGTACAATGGCAATCCGAGTTCGCGGCGCAGGAGATGCAGTTGTTGCTGCTCCA
>JACIWT010000014.1 GCA_014360825.1 Chloroflexota bacterium
TTCTCCTGGTGTTTGGCAGCGTGGCGCAGCGTGCTCAACAGCAGATGGCGCTGGCACCCACCCCCTTATTGCCTGTGCCCACTTTGACATCGGAGCCATACCCGCCGCCGATACGAACGCGTCCGCCCACTATAACGCCCCAGCCCTATCCCCCACCCCAAACCCCGACGGTGATCCCACCTGCTACGCCAACAACTGAGCCTCCCACTCCGATTGTTACACCACCGGTGCCCATTACCTCCACTCTTGAGATCATCTGGGCCGAGACGACCTGGATTCGCGAGGAAAACCGGCCGGTGAGCATCACCTTCTGGCGGGCCAACGTGGCTGACCTGGCCAACCGGACCGAGATTGGCACTTTGCCTATAGCCGAGTGGTTAGGGAATGCCAAACTATCACCTGATGGAGACAAGATCGCTTTCACAACATGCTCTGGAAGCTGTGGCCCTTGGGACGGGAGCCTTTGGGTGATGAATACCGATGGGAGTGGGCTTAGAAAGATAGCCCAGGGCATAGAGGCAGTGGATGCCCGAGGGCATTCACCAGCCTGGTCTCGCGATGCTCAAAACTTGATCTACCTCAGAGTGGTGCCAAAGGAACCCCTGGAATCTAAGGAGTCAGCCGATATATGTGAGTTGCACTCTATTTCAGCCGATGGTGCTAAAGACAAAACCCTGGTAACGGAAGCCATGGTCAGTATTTATCCCCTTGGCTGGTCTGCTGATGGGAAACTAATCTATTATGACCGTATTAGTCGGGGGCATGAGCTTTGGGCCGTGGATGCCAATGGTGAAAGGCCACCGCAACATATAATGCCCTTACCTGATCAATACAAATTCTCGCCAGATGGTACAAAGCTCATCATATACACTCCGGAAGAGGGCCTTGTCATTCTCTCTACCGATGGGAGGGAGAGAAGGACGTTCGTGCCACCAGAACAAGCTTTTGGCGGGATTTGGTCCTCAGATGGCACTGAATTTATTGGGCGTCGAGGATGGGAACTGCAACTTCGAGCAGCCAATGTCGCCACGGGAGCAACTAGAGTTCTTGTAACGGCACAGCTAACGGATATATCTGACGACCTCCTTGCCATCTCTCCCGACCATCAATGGTTAGCCATTCAAGGTTACGGGAAGGGCGAGATTTATCTTCTGTGGATCGGCACCGATCTGCGTCTCGAGGTGCCTAAGATGGGTATCGCCACCTTCGTGGGCTGGATAGCTCGTAGACCATATTAAGAGAGGATGACCAGTAAAGTTCTGGTTAGGAACCTGATCATCAGGTTTTTATGTTTGTTCCTCGTCCTCGCTACTCCTGCCCAGCCGGCCTGGGCTCAATGTTTCAGACCATCTCTTTGAAAAGGAGGCATCTATGGAGGAGTGTTCGCCTGCGAGCGAGAAGTGGGCAACGGCCCTCTCTGGTCTGATAATTGCTTTTGCGGTTTTCGCCTTGTTGGCCAATTCTCTCACTTTCCTGCCATCGGTTTCGGCCTATCCTCAGGCCCAGGCCACGCCAACAACTGTGCTCTGCGCCGATCACCTGAGCCCACAAGAATTCTGAAACTGCCTTGACGCGAGGCTTCTTCAGTGGTATTAATATAATTGCAGGGCGATGGCGTGGTGAAGTTGCAGGCAGATCACTCTAGTCCTTCTTCTAATGCCTGCTCCGGAACGATGGGCTCACAGCCCAAGGATAACGTGGGGGATCGGTCGACTCTATCCTTCTGAGTTTTGACTGAACCCCCAAGGAGGGATCAGTGATGGAGGAAAAGAAGGACCTTTTTGAGCAGGTGGAGCGATGGCTCGTGGTGGGCCTATTGACGTTGGCCATTCTCCTGGTGTTTGGCAGCGTGGCGCAGCGTGCTCAACAGCAGATGGCGCTGGCACCCACCCCCTTATTGCCTGTGCCCACTTTGACATCGGAGCCATACCCGCCGCCGATACGAACGCGTCCGCCCACTATAACGCCCCAGCCCAATCCCCCCCCCCAAACCCCGACGGTGCCCCCACCTGCTACGCCAACAACTGAGCCTCCCACTCCGATTGTTACACCACCGGTGCCCATTACCTCCACTCTTGAGATCATCTGGGCCGAGACGGCCTGGATTCGCGAGGAAAACCGGCCGGTGAGCATCACCTTCTGGCGGGCTAACGTGGCTGATTTGGCCAACCGGACTGAGTTGGCCACTTTATCCATAGGCCACATGATATGCCGTGCGAGTATATCCCCTAATGGTAATCATGTTGCTTTCACCACCTGCCCAAGCATTGGTGGTTGTGGTCAGGGGGACGATGTTCTGTGGGTGATGAATATTGATGGCAGTAGGTTGAAGCAATTGGCTCAAGGCCTTGTTGGAGGTACCCACTGGTCGCGCGATAGCAAAACGGTGACTTACAAGAAAGAAGTGCTCAAGCAACCACCTCCGGCCAGCACTGACGTTTCTCCTTTCATTTACGAAATCCA
This sequence comes from Chloroflexota bacterium, assembly GCA_014360825.1. NCBI lineage: Bacteria > Bacillati > Chloroflexota > Chloroflexota bacterium. Next base: position 2,464 of record JACIWT010000014.1, read on the forward strand.
TACCATTGCCACCGATGGCACTGATGATAAGGCCCTGGTTGTAGATGATACTGCTGACAGCGTCGCTCCATTGGGCTGGTCACCGGATGGCAGACAGCTTTTTTACCAGCGTAGTACGCCAGGCATAGGCTATGAGCTTTGGGCCGTGGATGCCAATGGTGAAACGCCTCCGCAGTTCGTGAGCTTTTTGTTCCCTGGCTGGGGCGTGGTGAGATTCTCCCCAGACGGCGCCAAGCTAACGATTTACACTCAGGAAGAAGGGCTCGTTCTGCTTTCCAGTGATGGAAAGGAAAGAAGAGTCCTGTCGCCGCCGTCAGAACCTTTCGGTGGCATCTGGTCTGCAGATAGCACAGAAATCATTGGTAGCTACGTGTACAAGAATGAGCTCCAGCTTCGAGCTCTCAACGTGAACACAGGAGCAACCAGAGTTCTCGTAACAGCCCAGCTAACGGACATATCTGATGACCTCCTTGCTATCTCTCCCGACCACCAATGGTTAGCCCTTAAAGGCTACAGGAGGGGCGAGATTGATCTTCTGTGGATCGGCACCAACCTGCGGGTCGAGGTGCCTGCGAAAGGCATCGCATCCTTCGTGGGCTGGATAGCTCGTAGACCTTGAATGCTCCTCTGCAAAGCTTTGCATAAGAGACCACATCATTGGAGGTCATAAACATGGCTATGAAAGTTCTGGTTAGGAGCCTGACCATCGGCCTTTTATGCTCGTTCCTCGTTCTTACAACTCCTGCCCAGCCAGCTTGGGCCCAGTGTTCCGGATCATGTCCCACCAGTTGCGCTCAGGCAGCCAGGTGTGGCCAGCAGCCAAATCGCATCACGATGGGCCCGACTTTTGACAATGCGGCGACCAACAGCTTGGGCAGCGCTGGCCCTACCTATAGTCAAATACGCCGAGGTATTTGCCCCAATACCTACAACGTGACCGTATCTACCTCCAATCCCATCCCGAGCGTCATCTTGAAGGCTATCGGGCTAGTGGAATCCAGTTGGCGACAGTTCGACTGCGACGGCGATTTTGCCAGCGAGTGGGATTGGACTCTTATCACTGGAGACTGTGGTTATGGGGTAATGCAGGTAACCTCCTGTATGGATACCGGCTGTGGGTGGTTCACTCCCAGCCGCGTGGCGGGGGAGATCGCCTACAACATCGGCACAGGCACCAACTTTCTCATCCGGGATAAGTGGAACTGGCTGAGCACACCGACCTGCCGGCAGATCGGAGGGAACAACCACACCTACGGTGAAGACTGGTACTACTCAGTCATTGCATACCATAGCTGGAGCAACGTGAACGATCCTAATCGCAATGATCCCGCGAATCCACCATATTATAATCCGGAGCGTCCACCATACCTTGAGAGCAATTATACGGAGTTCAGTTATCCCTACCAGGAGCGGGTTTGGGGATACGTGGCCCACCCAGTCAATATAGGTGGGCTGTGGTGGCAGCCGCAGCGAATTCCCTGGGTCCCCAGGGGCATCTTCGGCACCTGGCAACCGGGAAATTGGCGACCGCCCGAATGGACGCCTCGCCCGACCTTTTACTACCTGCCCGACATCAAGGCCAACTATAACGGTTGGAACTCCTACATCACCCTCTTTAACCCTCGCAGTGACCTCACTCTGGCTGTGGACATCGCCCTGTACAATCAGGACGGCACCTTCAACAAATGGTGGTTGGACCCCCCTCCTAGCAATCCACCTCCTTACATCCGCCTTGCCCCACGTGCCTCCCGCACCATTGCCGTGGCTGATCGTTTCCCTGGCAGCAGTTTCAGCGGCTCCGCCGTGATTGCCGCCAGCCAGGACATCGCTGTCTCCGTGATCCGTGTCTATCAAGGAACACCTTACACCTGCGCCATCTACAACGCCGTCGAGACTGTTTCGAACAAGGTCTACGTTCCCCTCCTGCACCGCAACAACAACTATTGGAACTCCGAGATCATCATCCAAAACGCCGGCAGCCAGTCCGCCCAGGTCACCGTGTATTACCACGCCCGCACTGGCTACAGTTGTAGTACCAGCGTGACCATTACAACGCGGGGTTCATACACATTCGACCTGAAAAATAACCCCGGCTGTGACATTGGCTCGCCCTTCGTGGGCGCGGCTACCATCTCGAGTACTCAGCCCATCGCGGTGGTGGCCAATCAACTGCGCGACGACGGCGCTAACGGCACTGTCGAATCTCTGATGAACTACGAAGGCTTCGCCACCGGGGCCGTGTACTTGTTTGCCCCTATGCTGATGAGGGGCAACAACGACTGGGATTCGGGGCTGGCCATCTACAATCATAACGCCAGTTCAAACTCCATTCAGATTGGGTACAACGCACAGCAAGGTGAATCGTGGTCGGGTAGCCAGACGATTGCTTCTGGGGCCAACGGGATCGTAACCATTCACCCCGCCCCGCCGGACAGTGTGAGCCCCCCATCCCCTTTGTGGGATCGGCCGTTTTGAGTGCGCAGGTTGGGAAGCCCATCTCGGCTATTGTCAACGAGATCAGGTCCACTGCTAACAGTTACCCGGCCATGTGCTATCGGATGGCCACGGAAGGGGGCAGGAAGTTCGTTGTGCCCCTGGCCTTCAAGGACAAGTTGAACTGGATGGGGCGGAGTTACTGGTCCACCGGGCTCATGGTACAGAACCTGAACACTACTTCCAACGCCAGCGTGACCGTGACGTGTTACGCTGCCGATGGCACTCAGGCGGGGAGCGCCAGTTATACAGTCTCGCCACAGAGATCCAAGGTAGTGTTCCCGTTACCTATTACGACCACCGACTTCCTCGGCTCGGTGGTGGTGACAGCGGATCAGGATGTGGCCGTGGCGGTGAACCATATTGTGTCGGGCAGCACGGAAGACACGGCGATGAGCCACACTGGCATCAAACGCTGAGATCATGGCAAGACCAGGCCCAAGAGCCCTGCACTAACGTAGCGGGTCAGGCGGTGGGCGATGCAGCCCGCCGCTTTCCATTGCCCGCAAACCCGCTTATAATAGAGGCACGAGGTGATCAGTATGCGCAAACGAAAGTTCTTGCGCGCTCTACTGTGGCTGGCACTCGCCTGCACCGTGCTGGCAGGGACAGCCCGCGGTCAGACACCGACGATCCATCTGCTCGATATCAAGGGTCCCGTCACCCCCATTATGCAAAGCTACATTGACCGGGGCATTCAGGCCAGCGTCGAGTCGGGCGCGGTGTGCCTGATCGTGCAACTGGATACCCTGGGCGGTTCGGTCAATGTAACGGGTGAGGTGGTCAAGGAAATCCAAAATGCCGATATACCGGTGGTGATTTACATCGCCCCCGCCGGAGCGACGGCCGCCTCTGCCGGGACATTGGTTACACTGGCCGGACACGTCGCAGCCATGGCTCCCGGCACAACCATCGGCGCTCTCAGCCCGGTGGGACCACAAGGCGAAGAACTGCCTGAGACCGCGAAGACCAAGGAGGTCGAGTGGCTGGTGGCCAATGCCCGCAACCTGGCGGCGCGGCGCGGGGAATCGGCGTTAGCCTGGGTCGAGAAGGCCATTCGCGAGAGCGCCGTGGCCACAGCCAACGAGGCTCTGAAACTGGGCGTAGTGGACATCGTGGCCACTGATCTCAACAACCTGGTAGCACAATTAGACGGGCGCGAGATCCAACTGGCTTACCGAAAGGTTACACTACGCACTTCCGGAGCGCAGATCAACCGGCTACCGATGAACCTCATCGAGAGTTTCCTTCACGTCATCACCGACCCCAACATTGCCTTCATTCTCATGACCATTGGCATCAATGCCGTCATCTTCGAACTCTCCAGCCCGGGCGGCTATGTACTGGGTATTATCGGCGTCATCTGTCTGGTGCTGGCCTTTTATGCTTTCGGCGTGCTCTCCGTTAACTACACGGGCCTGGCCTTTATTGCCTTGTCATTTGTGTTGTTTGCTCTGGATGTGATAACACCCGGCCTGGGCGTCCTGACAGTCGGGGGTGTAGTCGCTTTGGTGCTGGGAGCGATGGTGCTTTTCAACACTAGCATATATCCTGTCTCCCGACCTCTGATATTTACGGTGGCCTTAGCCACAGGCATGTTCTTCGCCTTCGTGGTCTCCAAGGCCATCCGCGCCCAATCGCGGCCTGTGGCGGTCGGCGCCGAGACGCTCGTCGGTCAAATTGCCACGGCCCGTTCGCGGCTCGATCCACAGGGTAGGGTGTGGGTAGAAGGCGAACTGTGGGACGCAATCGCCACTGACGGGCCCATCGCTCCAGGCGAAAAGGTGAAGATAGTGGGTGTCGAGGGCCTGCACCTACACGTACAGTCGCTTACCCACGAGAGTCCTACACGGGCTGCCCAAAATTGAGGGCTAGGGACCCAGAGGTGTATCCACCATGCGGATTGAGGTTCACGACGGTGTCACCGGCTTCGACACGCTGAAGGAAGAGTGGGGAGCGTTATTGCCGCGTTGTCCCAAACCGACCATCTTCTTGACACCAGAATGGCAGCGTGCCTGGTGGGAAACCTTTGGGATGGGACGCGAGTTACACCTCTTGGCCATACGCGATGAGGATGGGAAACTGACCGCAGTTGCACCGCTCTTCAGGCAACAGACCGTAGTCGATGAGAGCCCTTGGCCTACGATCAGCATCGAACGCCCAGCATTGCCCGCAAAGGGGCAAAAGATGTGGACAGTGCACTTCGTGGGCGGCACAGAGGTTTCAGACTATCTAGACCTCATCGTGGACTGTGAACGGGTGGACCAGGCCTGCGCCGCAATGATGGATTACCTGTCGGGCGAGCAGTGGGAGATCCTAGACCTGCATAACATCCCAGGTGATTCGCCAACCATAGAGGCCTTGATTTCAGAGGCGCGCAAACGAGGCTACGAATTTAGTGTGGCGAGAGAAGATGTTTGTCCTTTCATAGATCTGCCGCCTACCTGGGAACAGTACCTTGCTGCTTTGACCAAAAAGCAGCGGCATGAACTACGCCGAAAAAGGCGAAAGGCTGTGCGTGAGGCGCTGGTAGATTGGGATTTAGTGCGTGATTCGTCAGACTGCGAGGCGAACTTAGCCGTATTCTTCGACCTTCACATCCGCAGCGATCCTGATAAGGCGGACTTCCTCGACGCTCAGATGCAAGACTTCTTTCGACGTGTGGCAACCTTTGCCTTACAACATGGCTGGCTGTGGTTGGCATTCATTCACATAAACGGTCAGCCAGATGCCAGCATTCTCTGCTTCGATTACAATCACGAGATTCTGGTCTACAATTCTGGCTACGACCCCCACACTTATCCCATGCTGAGTTCTGGCATGGTGCTAATGGGCTATCTCATCCAGCGGGCCATTGAGACAGGCCATCGGCGTTTCGATTTTATGCAGGGTGGCGAGCGCTATAAATACGATTTTGGGGCTAAAGATGCGGAAGTAAAACGGCTGTGCATACGCCGCCCGTAACTGGAAAAGGGGTTTCGATGAAGATGGCCTGCCTTTTTATGGGTTGCTGCCGCCCGTTCCCACTTTATAACGTGCTGGCCAGGGCACAAAGCGGCTGAAGAAGCGTTCGCGGGCGATGATTTCACCATCACGGCGAATGATGCGGTAGATGGTCACGTCCGCGCCGTCATGGGCCAAATCAGTCTGCACCGTTTTACCAGTGGGCAGAGAGGGGTCATTCTCATAGATTGGCGGGCCAGCGGGCACGACATTCTCCACGATGGGCCCTTCTATTTCCACTGTGCGGTTGGGCTTGCGTCCATAGAATCGGAATGTCAGTTTCCCGGAGACCTGATCTACCTCGGTCTGTATTAAGATAGGGGTGTCCGTGTCATTCTCGAAGCGGAAATCCACGTCTGGCACGAAGACGGTGGCGTCCAACCCCATCGGTGGCTCGTACCATCCAACGCGGTAGGTATGAGCATGGCGTTCCACGATGGGGAATCCGCCCCAGAAAGCGGCGCGGAAGCAGGTGGTGGAAACCTGACAAATACCACCCCCAGGGCCTAATACCGTCCGATCACCGAAAATAACATAAGCCTCAGCGTATCCGGCTTCTGCGCTTACCTCTCCTAGGTGCTCGTTGAATGAGAAAATGGTGTGTGGCATCACCACAACACCGTGGAAACGTGCGGCAGCGATGCGGATATTCTGTGCCCGCGCTGCAGATGAGCCGGTAAAGTAACTGACGCCCTCCGAGATCAGGTCTAATGGCAATGTTATGCGACTGGTGAAATCTTCCATGGAGACCGTTGGCGCCTGCACAGATATAGGCAGGGTTACTATACGTTCGGTTCCCATAGCCGCCTGTTTGATGAGTTGTATTGACTGCTCGATGTCCAGGGTAAGTCCTTTTTGATCTTCGAGTATGTAAGAAAGGCTGCCATCGAGAGGGTCGTATTTGAGTAGGGCGTCCCGAGAGGGTCGGTTGATCTGCGCTGCAATAGGTGTTAGGAACGCACGCAGGGGAGATCCATCCAGGTCAACAGCCAGTTGCACCGCTGATGCGTCAGATTTTACTTGGCTGAGCAAGATCGCTTCAGCCAATTGAGACGGTTCTAACATCCAGGTTGGGTCGGAATGGAGAATGGCACTGACCTCCGGAGGCAACTTCACGTGTATTGGAGCAGAGAGGATGTGCTGTACCAAAGTCGCCGCTTCGCCCACCTCGGAGATGGAGGGGTGCACCTCTTTCACTATCAGGTTTACATTTAGGGGACCCTGATTGGCTACCGCTGTGCGGATGGCGGCGATGGAGGCCGGGACATCCAATTCGCACCCCATCACCGCTGGTGTGGTGATGACCTGGGTGCCGGAGATTTCCACGCTGGCATTGCGCACCGCGATGTTGATATCACGGGCTATGCGCCCTAAGAGCAAGGCACAAGCACCTTCATCCAGACTTGGCTGTAGCGGAACGTCTACGTGGTAAACCAGGGCGCTGATACGCGAGCGCCAGGCGTCTACCCATGAGCCCATCCGCCCGATCCGATAGGCCTCCGAGACCGCCTTGGACACATCTAAACCGATACCCAATTCCCTTCCAGAAACCGTCCAGGTTCGATCACCATAGTAGAGGTACACTTGTGCGGGCAGGAGGAGGGGGCGGACGGCATTCACCCGCGCGGTAGCCTCTTGTGGCGTCAGCCCACCGACATCTATGCCGCGGATAGTCACGCCACGATAGATTCGGCCTGCGTATCGCGCTTGGTAATCAGAAGCAATCGTGGCAAAGGCTAGGATGAGCATGAAAAGCAGGATTTCGATAACCACGAAGGGGGCCAGTGAAATTCTCGTTTTGCTCCTAACCTCAGGGTGGTCCGTCATTTATGCATCTGCATTCTCTGCCTTTTACTCTGCTTTGCTCCTCGTGCGTGCCTCAACCCTGGCCAAATCCTCTATCACCGTGATGATGGCAGAGTGATCCAATTCCCCGCCTCCCTTCGCCAGTAGTGCAGCGAAGAACTCGCGCACGAGGCTGGTCACTGGCAGCGGCACCTTATAATCCCGGCCCGTCTGCATGGCAATGCCAAGGTCCTTGTAGTGCAATTTGCTCTTGAACCCTGGTACGAAGGCACCCCGAATCACATGGGGTGCCCGTACTTCCAGTGCCCAGCAACGTGCAGCACCCCCGCTGATGGCTTGCACAATCACCGCCGGATCCACGCCCGCCTTCGTCCCCAATACCAACGCCTCGCTCATGGCCGCTAACGTTCCGGCTACTACAATCTGGTTGCACGCTTTTACCGTCTGGCCTGCACCGCTTTCACCCACGTAAATGATGGTCTTGCCCATTGCTTGGAAAATGGGTAGGCAACGCTGGAAAACTTCTTCTTTGCCTCCCACCATGATCGAAAGCGTCCCCTGAATGGCACCTACGTCCCCGCCACTGACTGGGGCATCAAGCATCTCTACACCCTGCGCGGCGGCCTTTTGAGCCAGAGAAACGGCGACTGCCGGAGCAATCGTGCTCATGTCAATCAGGATCAGACCCTCGTGTGCGCCAGAAAGCACGCCGTCTGGCCCGGCTACCACAAGTTCTACATCGGGTGAGTCGGGGAGCATCGTAATCACTACTTCGCTTTTGGTCGCAACCTCTTTTGGAGTGCGTGCCGCGATGGCTCCCTCTGCCGCGAGTTCATCCACCGGGCCTCGACTGCGGTTATGGACTACCAGCGGGTAGCCGGCTTTCATGAGATTGCGAGCCATTGGCTTGCCCATGATGCCCAGGCCAATAAAGCCAATCATTGTCTTTGACATGATCCAACCTCCTGCAGGAAGAGTTTCGTTGCACTGATGACATTTTACCCCCTCTCACGCGTAGGGGCAATTGGGAGAACACCGGTCGTGCACACCCGTCATCGATGAATGAAAGTGTCTCAGTGTCTCGACTCGCCTTGACAAGAATCTCGTTCTATGCTATGATAATTCCGAATTTTTAGTAGGAATTCTGGATTTGCCATGAAATTATCGGCGCGTGAAAGATATGGCCTGCGGGCTATGGTGGAATTTGCCAAGCGTTACGGGTCGGGTCCTGTGACTTTGGGCGAAGTCGCTGCAGCGCAGGATATGTCATTGTCCTATTTGGAGCAGATTGTGGCACCATTGCGCCGGGCAGGATTGCTGGATAGCGCTCGCGGTGCACGTGGTGGCTATGTTCTAGCCCGGGCACCCGAAGAAATCACAGTTGCCGACGTGCTGCGTGTTTTAGAGGGCACCATCTTCCCTCTTAGTTGTGTGGGTGAAGAGGAAACCTGTGCACCGTGTGCCCGGGAGGCAGTCTGCACGGCGCGCACGGTGTGGCAGAAAGTGCGAGATGATCTCTTGCTCACACTAGATTCAACCACCTTGGCCGATCTCGCAGCACGACCTGTTTAGAAGCAGCGATTTCAGATCACTATTGCTCTGTATGAATGGGGAGCTACTTGCTCTCCGTAACAAATGACTTGTTGCGAGGAGAAGAAGGATGTCGAGACCGAACAAGACCATCTATATGGATCACGCTGCCACTACACCCGTTGACCCACGGGTAGTGGAGGCAATGCTGCCTTACTTCACCCAGAAATATGGCAATGCGTCCAGCATTTATGCACTAGGCCGCGAGGCTCATGCGGCGATGGAGGAGGCGCGAAGCCGGATCGCCGCCATCCTGAATGCCGACCCGAAAGAGATTATCTTTACCAGTTGCGGCACGGAGAGCGACAACTTGGCCATCCGCGGTGTGGCCTGGGCCAATCGGGATAAGGGCAACCATATCATCAGTTCGCCCATCGAGCATCACGCTGTTGGGCACACTCTGGAACAATTACACAAACTGTGGGGCTATGAGATCACCTATGTGCCTGTGGACAGGTACGGCGTAGTGGACCCAGACGATGTAGGCCGTGCCATCACTGACAAGACCGTACTTATTACCATTATGTACGCCAATAATGAAATAGGCACTATTGAGCCCATCGCGGAAATAGCGAAAGTTGCCCAGGCCAAAAAAATCCCCTTTCACACCGATGCCGTACAGGCTGGTGGGGCGCTGGACCTCGACGTCAAAAAGTTGGGCGTGGATCTTATGTCTCTCTCCGCTCATAAGTTCTATGGACCTAAAGGGATCGGCCTGCTCTACGCTAAGCGCTTCACCAAGCTCGTCCCCACTCAGACTGGCGGATCGCACGAGCGGAACCGCCGAGCAGGAACGGAGAACATACCGTACATTGTCGGTATGGCCAAGGCGCTGGAACTTGCCCAGAACGCGCGTGAGGAGATCAACCGGCATGTCCAGGCGCTGCGCGACAGACTCATCCAAGGTGTACTTTCGACGATACCAGATGTGCTGCTCACCGGGCATCCAACACAGCGCTTGCCCAACAGTGCCAGTTTTGTGTTCAAAGGCGTTGAGGGCGAGTCAATCCTGTTGAATCTGGATTTGCAGGGCGTTGCGGCGAGCAGTGGGTCGGCTTGCACCTCCGCATCACTGGAGCCCTCACATGTACTGTTGGCCTTGGGCTTACCACCGGAGATTTGCCACGGCAGTCTGCGCCTAACACTGGGCAAAGATAATACGGAGGCAGACGTGGAATATGTCCTCTCGATCTTGCCCGGCATCGTGGAAAAGTTACGGGCTATGTCGCCGGTATACCAGCAGATGAGGAGCCAATGATAAATGAACGGCACTCGCGCCCCTGTTGGGGCGCGCTGTGTATGTTGATAATTAAGGTGGCAGAGGATGCACATTCATGTATAGCGAACTCGTCATGGAACACTTTCAGAATCCACGCAACGTCGGCGTGATCGAAAATCCGGATGGGGTGGGCAAAGAAGGCAACCCCATCTGTGGGGACGTCATGGAAATGTTTATTAAGGTGAGGGATAACATCATTGAGGACGTCAAGTTCCGCACTTTCGGCTGTGGCGCGGCAATTGCTACTAGTTCGATCGCCACTGAAATGGTGAAAGGCAAGACCTTGGAGGAAGCCTGGCGATTGAGCAATCGTGCTGTTGCAGAGGCTCTGGGTGGTTTACCCAGCAACAAGATGCATTGCTCGAATTTGGCCGCCGATGCCATGCATCGGGCCATCTGGGATTATTATCAGAGACACCCCGAATTGGAGCGCCCGGACTGGCTGGTGGAGCCGAGGGGACACCCCGAGATACACGCCGAGGATGAATAGAGGGAAGAGGAGATATCTCACGCAACTGACTATCTCTCGGAAGGTAGGTCTGTGAGCGAATTGTCGGCACATTTGGGCAGGACACGGGTCGTGGTAGCGATGAGCGGCGGCGTAGATAGTTCGATGGCCGCCGCGCTGCTTGTAGAACAAGGCTACGATGTCATAGGAATCATGATGCGTCTCTGGGCCGAAGACTATGCTGGAGAAGGAGCGGGGAATCTTTGCTGCTCGCCTGAGGCTGTGGATGATGCCCGAAGGGTTAGCCAGCGCTTGGGCATACCCTTTTACCTCACTAATTTCGAGCGCGAGTTTGAAGCCCGCGTAGTTCAGCAATTCTGTGCCGAATATGCCAGAGGACGCACTCCCAACCCCTGCATAGCCTGCAACCGTTACATTAAATTCGACCTCCTGCTCAGACGCGCCCAGTCGCTGGGTGCCCACTACCTGGCCACCGGCCACTACGCACGCATACGACAAGTGGACGGACGATACCAACTTCTGCGTGGTGCGGACCCTCAAAAAGATCAATCCTACATGCTATATATGTTGGGACAGGAGCAACTGGGCCGGGTGCTTTTTCCAGTAGGCGAGTACACGAAGGCTCAGGTGCGCGAGATGGCTGCTCGCCGCGGATTGATCACGGCCAGCAAGTCCGACAGCCAAGAGGTTTGCTTCATCCCAGATAACGACTATCGCCGTTTCTTACGCCATCGCGACCCCGATGTCGCTCGGCCTGGCCCTATCGTGGACATCGACGGCAAAGTCCTAGGGCAGCACGGGGGATTGGCCTTCTACACCATCGGCCAGCGCCAGGGATTGGGCATTCCTTATCATTATCCGCTCTATGTAGTGGACTTGGACCCCGTTCGCAACGCAGTGGTGGTTGGACCAGCCAAGGGGCTCGAACGTCGGGAACTCGTGGCTGAGGATACAAGTTTTGTGTCAGGTCATGCCCCCGCCGATCCAATGGAGGTCACAGTCCAGGTGCGCTATCGTGTCGAAGACGCACCTGCCACATTGATCGTCCTGCCCAATAACCAGGCGCGTGTTATTTTCAAGCAGCCGCAGCGTGGTATCGCACCCGGACAGGCGGTGGTGTTTTATGAGGGAGAGGTCGTGCTCGGTGGCGGAACAATCTGCCAGACAAGGTGAGATATGACACCCGCATTCCTTTCACCAGCGCTGGTCCTTTCAATCGTCATCGCAACAGCCTACGCAGCGCTTTTCCATCTCCTGTGGGGGAAGAGGGCACAAGAGTTGCCCATTTATTGGTTAGGAGCACTACTGGGATTTGGCTTGGGTCAACTTGTAGGGAGGCTGCTCAACCCAAGACTATTGCATCTGGGTGATGTCTATTTTCTGGAGGGATCTGCGCTTTGTTGGTTGTTTTTGCTACTTGTCAAATGGCTGAAGAGATGATATAATCTCTACAAAGGAGGTCGCTTATGTGGTTAAGCAGCCTTCGGGATGTGGCTATTATTCTACTGGCTGTCGAGTCTCTGGCGATCGGTGTGATTCTCTTCGTGCTGCTCGTAGAAATCCGCAACTTAGCCCGGCTACTGCAGGAGGAAATAGAGCCACTCCTGAATTCGGCAAATGAGACGGCGGATACAGTGCGAAGTACAACAACATTTGTGAGTCAAAAGGTTGTGTCCCCCGTGGTGCGGGTGTATAGCCTTGCTTCAGGCATTCGGCGTGCTCTGGCCGTTTTTGTATTGAGGAACCTGCGGTGAAACAAGTGTGTGAAGAGTAAGGAGGGATTCAAATGAGCAGGGAACCCAGAGGTGGCGAATTTTTGGCTGGTTTGATCCTCGGTGGTTTGGTGGGTGCAGCAGTGGCTTTGTTATTCGCCCCCCAGCCTGGCGAGGAGACCCGGACCCGCCTCCGCGAGAAGGGCATTGAACTACAAGAGCGACTGGCTGAGGTTGGGGAACGAAGCAAAGAAGTGTTCCAGGAACAGCGTGTCCGTTTGGAGGAGGCTATTGAGGAGGGCAAGGAGGCGGCCGAGAAAAAGAGGGAAGAGATCTTAGCGCAACTTGAGGCAGAGAAAAAGGGCCGAGCCAAGCAGAAAGCCTGATATGTGGGTCCAATATCACAAATACAACAAGGGTAAGGGTGTAATATCCCCTTACCCTTGTTATTGGCCTCAGATGCTCTCTTAGAGCAGGTATTTCTGCCAAGCCTTCTCCATCGGTCCAGGACCGAGCAGAACAATGGCAATGTACTTGGGCCGTGTGGGCTCAGCGAGCAGCCTCATGCCTGCTTCGGCAGGCGTGCGTTTCCCTTTCTTCTGGTTGCAGAGCAGGCAAGCCGTGACTACATTCTCCCATGAGGTCTCGCCACCTTTAGACCGAGGGATAACGTGGTCCACAGTAAGCCCACCCTTACCAGGCTGGGCACCACAATACTGGCACGTATACTGGTCGCGGGCTAGTACCGTCCGACGGTTCACAGGCAGGCTCCACCGATGCGGCACGCGCACGTAGGTCACTAGGCGGATTACCAGAGGTACCGGCAATGAGACACTGGCTGCACGCAGATAGGCATTGGTTGCTTCCACCACTTCCGCCTTTTCTTTGAGAAGTAAAATGATAGCCCGGCGTACTGAGACTATGTTCAGTGGCTCATAAGTAGCGTTGAGAACCAGCACGCGACTCAAGACGATCATCACCTCCGTCCAAGGTTTCCCCTTAGATTGAAATTATTGTTACACCACAAAGCGCGGACCGTCTGGCCGCGCTTTTTACGTACCCCTATCCCGGCTCCCTGGCACGGAGAAATCGTTTTCGATCTAGAGGCTCGGGGACCAGGATTCGAACCTGGATCGAGGGATCCAAAGTCCCTTGTCCTACCATTAGACGATCCCCGAACGCACCCGCAGGGCCAGCCGAGATCGTTTGTAACTGCGGGCCAAAGACGGTAAGAGATAGCCGGTGCTGCCCCGGCCCCAAGACAATCGCTACCTTGGTCGAGACTGCTCGCCTCCTCCGAATGGGCCGCGCGGGACTCGAACCCGCAGCTCACGGATTAAAAGTCCGTTACTCTGCCACTTGAGTTAGCGGCCCTTGCATGCCCCATGCCAAGACATACGGGCATTCGGGCCGCTAGGCCCACGCCCATGTCCTCTGAGGCTCACCCTTCTCAGCATTATTATATTATGGCTTCCCCTCAAATGTCAACTTAAGGTGAAACGATGTCCCATCCCTTCACAGACAGTGGATGCGGGGGTAAATTGGGATTTCTGGCTTGCGAATCGTCATCCTCCCCGGCTAATTCGCATTCTCTGACATTTTCAGATACAATAACGTCGTCTCGTGGAGGGGGGATTATAAATGACAACGCATGCGGTCGTGTTAGTGACTACCTCGTCTACTGAAGAGGCGGAGCGCATCGGACATACCTTAGTGAACCGGAAATTAGCCGCCTGTGTTAATATCGTCAACCCTATCCGTTCGATCTACCGCTGGCAGGGCCAAGTGGAAGACGGCCAGGAAGTGCTTCTGATCATCAAGACCACTGCCACGCATTTGGATGCGGTCGCCGCCAAGGTCACTGAATTGCACTCCTATCAGGTGCCAGAGATCATCGCCGTGCCCGTTGTCGCTGGCTCTCAGGCTTATTTGAAATGGATTGATGAAGAGACACAATATCCATCTGGCAGCGTCAAAATCTCCGTCACGCCGAAAGAGGATTAGCACGATAGCCAGCCTGCAGCAGTCAGTGGAGGAATTCATTCGCCGCCACAACTTGCTGCGGCCTGGAGAGACGGTGGTGGTAGGAGTATCTGGTGGACCCGATTCTCTTTGCCTGGCCCACTTGTTGTTAGGGCTGCGTGAACGCTACCCGCTGGCTGTTCACTTGGCCCATCTTCACCACGGTATCCGCGGTGCCGAAGCAAATGCAGATGCGGCCTTTGTAGCCGAGATCGCTCATCGGTGGAAAGCACCGTTGACAGTGGAGAGAATAGACGTGCCAGCCCTGGCGAAGGAACGTCATCTTTCCGTAGAGGAAGCGGCCCGCACGGCACGATACGAATTCCTGGCTCGGGTAGCCCGGGCCGTCGGCGCGGAGACCATCGCTGTTGGCCACAACGCCGACGATCAAGTGGAAACCGTAGTGATGCACTGGTTGCGTGGGGCTGGGTTGGCTGGCCTGCGTGGGATGCAGCCACTATCGCCAATGCCGGGCGCCGAGGAGAGCGGCCTGCGCCTCATCCGACCGTTACTGAGCACATACCGCGCCGACATCGAAGCCTATTGTATGGAGGTGGGCATCACCCCGCGCTTCGACCGCTCCAATCTGGATACCACCCTCTTCCGCAACAGACTGCGCCACGAATTGCTCCCTTACCTTGAGGAGTATAATCCCAACTTCCGTGAACTGGTACGCCGAGCGTCCATTGTATTGGCTGACGACTACGACTATCTACGCGCAGCGACCGAGTCCGCTTGGACCAATACCGTGTTGGAAGAAAGCGAGACCTACGTGGTCTTCGCATTGGCACCATGGCGGGCATTGCATCCCAGCCTGCAACGTGGCCTGTTGCGGAGTGCAGTGCAGCGACTTCGCCGCTCGTTGCGCGATGTGGGCGCGGTGCACGTAGAAAATGCAATGGAGATTGCTCGACTAGGTCATACTGGCCAGCGGGCTACACTTCCTGCCGGACTCGAACTTATATTAGACTACAACCAGTTGGTTATCGCCGAGGCGGGCCACGAACCCCGACCGACATCGGGGACCTACATCTACATGGGCACAGATTCAGTGCCTGTGGTACTCCCTGGCCAGACACCGTTACCGGGTACACCTTGGCTGCTAGAAACACAGTTGATCCCGCGGGATGAACTAGTCATCGATCCCAAACGTAACCAGGACTCCCACCAGGCCTTTCTGGACTACGACGCTATCCCCACCTCGATGATGTTGCGTCGGCGCAAGCCGGGAGATCGCTTCTGCCCCCTAGGATTGGGAGGCCATGAGAAAAGCCTGACCGAGTTCCTAATCGGCGCCAAAGTTCCTCGCGCTCTCCGTGATCGCATCCCATTGCTCGTGGCCGCTGAGCAAATTCTGTGGGTCTGTGGTTTGCGGCCGGACGAACGGGCAAAAGTGAAACCGGAGACTAGGACCGTCTTGCATCTGCGCTTTATTCGTCACCCCATGGCAGAGGAGAGCGCATGAAACGGATCATCCTAAGGCCGGGCCGAGAAAAACCAGTGCATAACCGTCATCCGTGGGTTTTTTCAGGCGCGATTGCGCGCGTAGAAGACTCTCCCAATGACGGAGACATCGTGGTTGTCACGGACCAAGACGGCAATTTTTTGGCGCAGGGCTATTACAATTCCCACTCCCAGATCGCAGTGCGCTTGCTCTCTTGGGATGAGAGCGAGCCCATTGACCGGGCATTTTTCCGTCGGCGGTTGGAACGTGCCATAGCCGCCCGCCAAGACCTCGCTGCAGATGAATCCACGACTGCCTACCGTCTCGTCTTCGCTGAATCCGATGGGTTGCCAGGATTAGTTGTGGATCGTTACAACGACTATCTCGTTGCCCAGTTTCTGACCTTGGGGGTGGATTGCCAGAAATCGCTTATCACCGGGCTATTGGCCGAGATGTTGTCGCCGACGGGCATCTATGAGCGCAGTGACGTGGATGTGCGCCAATATGAGGGGCTGGAGCCAAGCACTGGTCCCCTTTGGGGTGAGACGCCACCAGATCTCATGGAGATACAGGAAAACGGATATCGTTTCTTAGTAAATGTGAAAACTGGCCAGAAGACAGGGTTCTATCTGGACCAACGCGAGAACCGGGCCCGGGTACGAGACTTCAGCGCCGGGCGCGAAATGCTGAATTGCTTCGCCTACACTGGCGGGTTCGCTGTTTACGCCGCAGCGGCTGGCGCAGGGCCAATCACCAATGTAGAATCATCCGCTGAGGCACTTGGCTTGGCGCAGCGCAACATGACCCTGAATGGATTGGAGTCAGGACGTGAGGATATAGATACATATGAAGAGGGCGACGTATTCACAATCTTGCGGCGTTATCGTGACCAAGGGCGGTCTTTCGATCTGGTAATACTGGATCCGCCTAAGTTCGCTCACACCCAGGCACAGATTGCCTCCGCGGCGCGGGGCTACAAAGACATTAACCTGTTGGCTCTGCAGTTGCTCCGACCAGGTGGCATCCTGTTCACTATGTCCTGCTCCGGCTTGGTAAGCGCGGATTTATTCCAAAAGATCGTATTTGGCGCCGCCATAGACGCAGGGCGCGATGTGCAGATCATTGGCCGATTGACACAAGGGGTGGATCACCCGATCCTGCTTTCCTTCCCAGAGGGGGAGTATCTGAAAGGATTGATCTGTCGCGTGTTATGAGGGAGTTCATCGAAATAGACTTGCCTTTGCATAAGGAGGCATATTCATGGGAATGACGGATGATGTAGCGAAGATCCTGATCTCGGAAGAGGAAATACAAGCCCGCATAGCCGAGTTGGGCAAGGCCATCTCCAGAGACTATGAGGGAGAGGACCTGGTTCTGGTGTGCATCCTCAAAGGCGGTGTGACATTTCTTGCTGACCTGATGCGGAACCTGACTATCCCTCACGAGGTGGACTTCATGGCCATCTCCAGTTATGGGCGGGGCACGACCTCCAGCGGCGTCGTACGCATATTGAAAGACTTAGATACGAACATAGAGGGCCGCAATGTGCTGATTGTAGAAGATATCATTGATACTGGCCACACGCTAGAGTATATCATCGCCAACCTGCGGACGCGCCGCCCGAAAAGCCTGCGTATCTGCACACTGTTGAGCAAGCCGTCACGCCGCGAGGTGGATATCCCACTCGATTACGTGGGTTTTGAGATCCCTAATGAGTTTGTTATTGGCTACGGGCTGGATTTTGCCGAACATTATCGCAATTTGCCCTTCATAGGCGTGCTCAAGCCGGAGAAATACGGCCCGCTCCTGGAGGAACTGGATTGACGAACCACAACCCCTATTTCAAGGAGGCCAAAGTGAGCCGAAAGGGATTCCTGATCGTTGTTACTGTATGGGTGGTTTTGATCGCCATGTCAGTAGCACAGACCAAGAGAGAAGTTCTGGCCCTGCCATCCCGGATGGACTTCGTAGAGGTGTTCCAGCAAGGTCATCAAGGATACACTGGCGCGACGGACACTTATCTCGTCTATGAGGATAACACGTCCCACGGCAGCGAGCAATTTCTGTATCTGCTGGGCGGCGGGACGGAGGGGGCTATTGTCAGCCTGTTGCGGTTCGACGTCTCCCGGCTCCCACCGAACACCCGCGTTACGTCCGCGACGTTGGCCCTCTATTGCTATTATATAGAACGTGAGGCTCTCCCTGACTTTCGGGGATATTTGTACTGTGTGAAGAGACCGTGGGACGAAGGCAGCGCGACGTGGTACATGGCCACAGCCACTACTTGGTGGACGCTCCCCGGTTGCGCCGGACCCGGCACTGACCGTTGCGACCCGGCCAATGATACCACTGACCTTTACGCCGGCGGCGCGCCAGAGGGTAAGTGGTTCGAGTGGGACGTCACCGAACTGGTCCAACAGTGGGTTGATGATCCATGGCATAACTTCGGCGTGGTCATCAAAAGCAACACGGGCCCCTATTGGTTTCCCTCTTCCAATAGCGCGATGGGTTTTTTCGATCAGCGCCCTAAGCTGACGGTGCACTATGTTCTCCACACGCCTACACCCACTGCCACTCAGACGAACACCTCAACCCCGACCCGCACGCCCACTGTCACCCGCACGCTCACGCTTACCCCGACTCCTACTTTAAGTACTGGCACCATTCGGGGTATGGTATGCGAGGACTTGAATGCCAATGGCGTGTGCGACACCGGTGAACCACCTCTCCCAGCCGCAACTATCCGTTTGTGGGATGCTCAAGGGGTGAAGTTGAGCGAGATAATCACCCTGTCCGATGGACTTTTTGTCTTCTCCTACATCCCTCCGGGCCAGTACACGGTGGAGGAGATTGACCCACCAGGCTACACCTCTTATCCTGATCAAAACCGGGTAGAAGTCTATGTCGCCGCGGGCACAGTGACCACAGTGAATTTCGCCGATAGGCGTTTGAGGTGGCTCTATTTGCCCATCGTGTGTAAGAATTAGCGAGCGACACGCAAAGAACCCCGGAGGAGAATCTCCGGGGTTCTCATATCAGGTCAAGCGATGCCAAGCCTGTCAGGTGCTGAAACAGCATAGCCCTGGGTTGAGTGAGCGGTGCTTCTACTTCACACCCAACTTTGCTACTGCCGTGCGTATGCGGTCCAATGCCTTGCGGATGTTCTCGATTGAATTGGCGTAGGAAAGGCGAATATACCCCTCGCCGTAGTCCCCAAACGCCGTTCCAGACAGAGCCGCCACCCCAGCCTCGTTGAGGAGATAGTCGGCGAACTGTTTGCTGCTCATGCCGGTGCCGGTGATGTTGGGGAAGACATAGAATGCGCCCGCTGGTTTAGCACAGCGAATACCAGGGATGTCGCATAAGCCCGGCACGATGACGTCGCGGCGTTGGCGGAAGGCCTCCACCATCTTCTCTGACTCGGTTTGCGGACCGGTGAGGGCCTCGATGCCCGCCATTTGAGTGAAAGCCGCGGTACAAGAGTTGGAATTGGTCATCAAACGTGCCACGTGATTTGCCAATTCCGTTGGCATCACCCCGTAACCTAATCGCCAACCCGTCATAGCGTAAGTTTTGGAGAAGCCATCGAGGATAATGGTTCGCTCAGCCATTCCGGGGAATGTGGCGATGCTGACGTGTTCACCCTCGTAGATGATTTGGCTATAGATCTCATCTGAGAGCACAACCACGTCATTTTTCACTGCCGCCTCCGCGATAACCCTCAAGTCGTCGCGGGTGAGCACACTGCCGGTTGGGTTGTGGGGCGAGTTGATAATGATCATCTTGGTGCGTGGCGTTATCTTGTCGCAGAGTTCCTCCGCATCCGCGCGGAAGTCGTTTTCTTCGCGCAGCGGGATGGGAACTGGGGTCGCGCCGGTAAAATTAATCATAGACTCGTAGATGGGGAAACCAGGGTTGGGATAGATGACCTCGTCGCCCGGCTCGCACAAGGCCAGGATAGTGAAGAACATGATAGGCTTGCCGCCCGGCGTCACCACCACCTGATCGGGGGTGAATTTCATGCCCCTGGTTTTGCTCATGTAGTCAGCGATGGCCTCTCGCAATTCGGGGATGCCAGCCGAGGGGGTATAGTGGGTGTGCCCGCTGCGCAGCGCCTTACACGCCGCTTCAATGATATTGGCCGGGGTATCAAAGTCGGGCTCACCGATCTCCAGGTGGATGATCTCCCGCCCCTGCGCCTCCAGTGCCTTGGCCCTGACTAACACCTCGAAGGCGGTCTCCGTCCCCAGCCGACTCATTCTTTTTGCCAGTTTCATCATTTCCTCCTTGTATGGAAATGCTCACAAGTTTCGCTTTCGATTTTACTATGCAATTGGGAGAAACAACAAACGCTATATCTACTGGTTACAAGACCAGATCCTGATACAACCTGACCAACTTCTCTGCCGCTGCTTTCCAGGTGAAGGTCGCTGCCCGCTTTTTTCCCGCCTGTATCAATCGTTCCCGCAGGGGTGCGTTCTCCAACGCATGCCAGATAGCCTCCGCGATAGCCTGCACATCCAGGGGATCTACTGTAAGCGCTGCATCTCCCACCACCTCTGGTAATGAGGAAGTGTTCGATGTGACCACTGGTGTCCCGCAGGCCATTGCCTCCAGCGGAGGTAAGCCAAAACCTTCATAAAGGCTTGGGAAAGCGAAAACATCCGCTGCTGAATACAGGGCGGGTAAATCCGTATCCTCAACATAGCCCAAAAAGAGCACGTCATCTCCGATGCCGAGTTCGTGAGCCCGGCGTGGCATATCCTCGTATAACCACCCCCTTTCGCCTGCGATGACCAAGCCGTGTGGCAGCCCCTTTTCTCGTTTCAGCCAAGCGAAGGCCTCGATGAGCCGGGTGTAGTTCTTGCGCGGTTGCAGCGTACCCACCGAGAAAATAAAGGGCCGGGCCAGGCCGTATTTTGCTCTGATCTGCTCTACCTTTTCCTTTCCCACAGGGTGAAAACACGCCTCGACCCCAGAATAGAGCACTTGAACTTTCTCCGGCGGAACATCTAATAAGGTTACCAAATCCTCCTTTGCACTCTGTGAGTCGGCCAACACGAGATCGGCGCGGTAGACGGCGGGAGGCACAACAGCCAGCAGGTAAGCGCGCAGGTGTTCGTCAGCGCAGTCGGGTGTGCGAATGAAGGAGAGGTCATGGACAGTGACAATTCGCGCCCCTTGCCGTAGCGGTGGCAGGGCGAAATCAGGGGAATGGAATAGATCTAACCGGCCGGTGCACCAGTCAACGGGCAGAGGGAGTCGCAGACGATACCAGAGAATAGCCATCCAACGATCAGATAAGGGAAACGTGCGCAGCGCAAAGTTCCCTTGAGTCGGCAGCGGCGCATCGGGCGGCACCTTCCCTGCTGCGAAGAGGACATACTCGTTCGTGTGATCTAACTCGGCCAGTGCCGACACGAGACACCGTGTATAGCGCCCTATGCCTGCCTTTTGGCATAGAGCAGGAGTTACATCAATGCCTATACGCATTGTGAGAAGCCCTCACCAGTGGCGGAAGGTTCACAGGCGGTTGTCACCAAGGTTTGGAAAGAGGACGATCACCGTCGCCAAAGCTTTCGCCAATTGTATCACATCCCAGAACGTTCGCCGTCGCCCGGGCGGTGAAGTGAGCTGCACAGTTTTACGCCCTTTTAGGCGCAGATGTCACGTCTCGGCTCTGCGGCAGATCAGCCAGATTACTCCCAGTAGCAGGCCTACCTGTACCCCCATACTATGGACGTACAGATTGTCGAAGAAATTATGCACCGACAGGTGCATGAACATACCAAATGCGCCTAATGCTACACCGTGCCAGTAACCCTGACTACACCGCACGGCTTTCCAGGCTGTGGCAAGAGCGGCACCAACGAAAAGCACATAGGCTCCTAATCCTACCAGACCCATCTCCGCTAACGTGTTCAAATAGTAGTTATGGGCGTGGCCTAAGGGATCCTGCCACCGAGGGATGGCGTAACGCTCGTAGACCACTGGGTAGTTGCCAATCCCCACGCCGAACCAGGGGTGATCACTGAACATATCCCAGGCGGCTTTCCAATGTGCGAGGCGCTCTAGGATAGCAAAATTGGCGTCTGTCACTTCCACAGCCTGGATGTCAACGCCAGAGAGATAGGGCACGAAATCAACCACGCGTTGGATGAGAGATTCTGGCAGCAGTGCCGCATCACCTAGGAGGAGGAAAAGGCCGATGAGCACCAGTCCTAATAAACCTAATAGAAGCGTCCGGCGACTATGGGCCAACGTAACAGCCAGTGCCGCCACTCCAAAGCCCAGCCATGCCCCTCGGGACCAACTCATCACCAACGCCGCACCCATAACGGTGCACCCTACAACCGCTGCGGCCCAGGTCACTGCTGTGGGGCGCCCCTCGTGAGTAGTTGATAGACCGGCCAAAAGCAAGCCGTAGGCTAAAGGCAGGGTGAGACCCATATACCCGCCGAAGGGATTAGGCTGGTAGAAATGCCCGGATGCTCGCATGAAACGTCCGAAAAGCACGAACTCTTCCGGTCCAATACTGCGCCCGAATTGGTAGATGCCGTACAACCCTTCTAACGTTCCGGCCACCAGGAGGCCTAGCACCAGCCAGCGTGCTGCCTCGCGATCCACTACATTTGCTACGAACAGGCAAACGAATAGCACCTCACCCCATTTGATAATTTCTTTCACCGCGGGTTCAGCGGCAGTGGAGGCCAGCACCGAGGCCACCATAATCACAAGGAGAAAAACGAGCGGGAAAGCGATGGGCGGGCAAACGATGCGGATTTCACGGTCGGCAACCATGCGAGCGTACCACGCAAAGGCAAGCAGGGCAATCAGCATTTCGGTCCCGCCGACGGTGAACCCACTGACGGTCATACCGCGTAGTGTGCCGAAAGGCACCATGAAGGCTAATAAGGCTACTGCGTACTGCGGCCGCAATAGTACGAAGGCAAAAAGGCCGGTCCCGATCATCCCCAGCACTATCCAGGCGGTCGGCAAAAGAGCAATAGCCAGCGCTACTGGGATGACTAGTACTGCCAGGACCAGGTCGCCGCGCGTGATATATAATTTACCTATCTTAATCTCAGCCGACAACGGAGCACACACCAAAAGGGATCAGAGCATAGGAGTCCGAGATCCTGCGCGACGATCATCCGAGGCATCGGCTCTGTTATGCCCCGAACTTGGTCAATCGCAAGGCATTGGCGAGAGCCAGGGGCATGATATCTGTGGCTGGGAACTGTCCCAGCGCACCGCGGGCACACCCTCGCTCAGAGAATTCCGTCACCTCATCGCTGCGGCAATAAGGCGAGTAGATAAGTGTTGGAATAGGATGCCAACTGTGGGATCGCAGGAGCGCTGGTGTGGAGTGATCCCCCGTAACAACGACCACATCCGGTTTGAGGGTCATCAATCGCGGAATGTAAGCGTCCACCTGTTCAATGATGGAGACTTTGCGATCGAAGTCACCGTCTTCACCAGCGCTATCAGTCCACTTGATGTGTACGAAGAAGAAATTGTACTCCTCCCAGTTGGACTCTAACGCTGCGAACTCGTCCTCCATTGTCTCGCCAGGGTGCAACACTTGCATCCCCACCAGTTTCGCCAGTCCACGATACATGGGATAAACCGCAATGGCCAGTGGATTAAGCCCATAAACCTCCTGCATCGTGGGGATAGATGGGCGCTTAGAGATGCCGCGCAATAAGAACATATTGGCGGGGTACTGGTCGGCCAGAAGGGGCTTTGCTTGGCGCACGAACTCGTTGATGAGGTCGGCGGTGCGGTGCGCAGCGGCAGGGTCGGCAGCATCCGATAACGGCTCTATCTTGTGGGGCAATGCTCCCAATTGTTGAGGGTCAGATTCGGTCAAGCCATCACCCAATCCATCGCCCCGGAGCACCAGAATAAAGCGGTAATCTTTCACCGGCTCCACGAAGATTTCGACACCCGGGAGTTTGATAGCGCGCAATCGGGCACAGAGTTCCGCATTCACATCGGTTGAGATGCGTCCTGCTCGCCGGTCCGTGACCCGGCCCTCGCTGTCCACGGTGCAAAAATTGCCCCGGGCTGCCACATCCTGCGGCTGGAGATCGAAATCCACGCCCAGTGCCTCCAGCACACCGCGGCCGATCTCGCAGGCCAGCGGGTCATAGCCGAAGAGCGCTAAATGCGCAGGGCCGCTACCCGGAGTAATGCCGGGAGCGACGGGCACACTTAATCCGCAGACAGATTGGGAAGCCAAAGCATCCAGGTGTGGAGTCGTGGCTGTCTCCAGTTCCGTTAAGCCACCTGGTTGAAGAGGCAGTCCTCCCAGCCCATCCATCACCAGGAAAACGATCTTAGTCTCAGCGGGTATCACCAGTGATTTCAATCGCGAGAAAGGAATCATCATTGTTGCTCCGCTTTGGCATCGGGGGCTATTGAGCCATGATTTCGGCTAGATTGTACAAGTTTAGGTCGGGCATACGCTTTTGAGCCACCACCTCGTCAATCGGCGTAGTCACGATTTTATTAGATATTAGGCCGACCATCACGCCGCTTTTGCCTTCGCGCAAAGCATCCACTGCCGCCGCGCCCAGACGTGTGGCTAAGAGCCGGTCAAACGCCGACGGTGAGCCACCGCGCTGTACGTGACCCAGAATTGTCACCCGCACTTCGAAGCCGGTCTCTTCATGGTGCTCGCGCAGATAATCGGCAATGGCGGTGGCGTTGTATCTTGCGCCCTCGGCCACGGAGATGATGCAATGTGCCTTGCCACGCAAGTAGGCCTCATTGAGTGTGCGGGCGACATCTTCCAGTTCGAAGGGCACCTCGGGGATACAGATCATCTCTGCGCCGCCTACGATGCCAGCAATTAAGGCCAGATATCCACAGTCGCGGCCCATAATCTCCACCAAAAACGCCCGTTGATGGGAGGAGGCGGTATCTTTGATGCGATCGATGGCTTCCAGTGCGGTATTGAGCGCAGTGTCGACACCGATAGCAATATCCGTTCCACAAAGGTCGTTGTCGATCGTACCCGGCACGCCGACCACCTTGATGCCCAGGTCATGGAGGAGCTTCGCCCCGCGTAAACTGCCATCGCCGCCGATGACCACGAGGCCATCAATCCCCGCCTCGTTCAGATGACGGACAGCCTGGACCTGGCCTTTCTTGGTCATGAACTCGGGGCAGCGGGAGGTACCCAGAAAGGTGCCGCCACGACCAATGATGCCGCCTACTGAACGAGCATTGAGGGGGATCATTTCGTTGTAAACCATCCCCATGTATCCCCGCTTGATGCCCACGACTTCGAGCCCGTGGTGGAGAGCATTCCGTACTACTGCGCGGATGCAGGGGTTCAGTCCCGGGCCATCGCCACCGCTGGTCAATACTCCGATCCTGTTAACGCTCATCATCACCCTCCCGCGCTCTCTTCCAAGCGCTATTTGTCGTTCAGGGCCGCCACCCCCGGCAGTGTCTTGCCCTCAAGGAATTCCAGCGATGCACCACCCCCCGTAGAAATGTGGGTCATTTTGTCAGCCACGCCAGCCTGTTCGACCGCGGCTGCAGAATCGCCACCACCGATGATAGTTGTTGCCCCGAGTTTAGCCAGTACATTGGCTATGGCTACTGTGCCTGTGGCGAAGGCCGGGAACTCGAAGACACCCATAGGACCATTCCACACCACTGTTTTCGCACCCTTCAACGCTGTCTCGAAACGTTTGATCGTCTCCGGGCCAATGTCCATAATGCGCCAATCGGTAGGTACCCGATCGGCCAGTACGGTGCGATAGGTAGCATCTGCAGCGAACCTGTCGGCGATGACTACATCAGTGGGCAGAAGGATCTTATCCTTGCCCCGGGCCAGCAAATCTCGGGCCACATCTAACCGGTCGTCCTCGACCAGTGATTGGCCAACCTGGCAACCCTGGGCCTTGAGGAAAGTGTTGGCCATGCCGCCGCCAATGAGCAGTCGGTCCACTTTGCCCAGCAGGTTCTCGATAACTGCAATTTTGTCTGATACTTTGGCCCCGCCCAAAATAGCGACGAATGGGCGCTCTGGCGTAGCCAGGGCTTTCCCGAGAAAGGTCAACTCTTTCTCCATCAGGAACCCGGCTACCGAGGGTAGATAGTGGGTGACCCCTTCGGTGGAGGCATGGGCCCGGTGAGCCGAGCCGAAGGCATCATTCACGTAGATGTCGGCCAATGAGGCGAGTTTCTTAGCAAAATCAGGGTCGTTGGCCTCTTCCTCACTGTGGAAGCGCAAATTCTCTAGCAGGAGAACATCGCCAGCCTTTAGTTCCCTTACCGCTTTCTCCACCCCGGGCCCAATGCAATCCTCTGTCTTGTGGACCGTGACGCCAAGGAGTTCAGAAAGCCGCAGGGCCACCGGGGTCAATCGCATGGACTCGACAACTTTGCCCTTTGGTCGGCCCAAGTGCGAACACAAGATAACCTTGGCTCCCTGCTCGCGCAGATATCGGATGGTCGGCAATGCCTCTTGGATGCGCCGATCGTCCGTGATTCTACCGGACTCATCTAATGGCACGTTGAAATCCACACGCACGAGGACGCGTTTGCCCTTGGGATCAATATCGCGAATGGTCTTCTTTTCCATAGGTTACCTCCTCTATAAGTGTATAGGTGCTACTTGCCCCGACCTCGCGGGCTTGCGAGAAAGATTCTATCTCGATTTCGCATGCATGCCAAGCACGAATACTCTCGAGGGGTGTGTGTGCAGACCTCGGTTATCAACTGACCGACACTTGTCCTTCGTAGACCAACCCACGTCGTGTATCCATTGTGATTTCCTGACCCTCCTTTAGAATCGAGAGGGCGTTTTCGACCCCGACGATGGTCGGCACACCTAGTTCCAATGCCAGCAATGCCGCATGGCAAGACTCACCTCCTAATTCCGTGATGACACCTGCTGCCTTGCGCACGAGTGGGACAAAGAGGCGCGTTGTGCACTCGGTGACAATGATATCGCCAGGGTGTATCACTGTGGAAGCCACCGTCTCCTCGGTGATGATGCGCACCCGTCCGGTTACCACTGCTGTGCCAAAACCCTGGCCCTGGCCCAAGACTTTCTCCACCACATGCACGCGGATCAGGTTTGTGGTACCTGGTGCACTGCCTGCGGCCCCTCCGGTGATGACCAGCAGATCACCCGGCTTGACAAGCCCGTGCTCGAGGGCGGTACGCACGGCATCCGCGATCATCTCATCCGTGTTGTCCGTGCGCTTCGCCAGTAGTGGATACACACCCCAGTATAGCGCCAGACGGCGTTGCACCATCGGGCTGGGCGTGACCGCAATGATAGGAGCCTCAGGACGAAAACTGGACACCATGCGCGCAGTGTATCCCGAAACCGTGGGCGTGATGATGGCGGCGGCATTCAGGTCACGGGCTGTCTCACAACTGGCGTGAGCCACCGCCTCGGCGATACCGCACTTCCGTGGTTCAGTGACGGAGCGGCGTGCACCAGAACGGCGTATCTCTTCCTCAGCCCGTGCTGCTATTCTCACCATCGTGGCCACAGATTCCAGAGGATATTTGCCTACCGCTGTCTCACCAGACAGCATAATAGCATCGGTGCCATCTAAGATAGCATTGGCAACATCACTTGCTTCGGCGCGGGTGGGCCGTGGATTGCGTATCATGGATTCGAGCATCTGAGTGGCTGTGATGACGGGCACGCCGGCCATATTGCACTTTTTGATAATCATTTTCTGGGTCAAGGGCACTTCTTCAGGGGAGGTCTCGATGCCCAGATCACCTCGCGCTACCATAATGCCATCGGAGACAGCAATAATCTCGTCAATGTTCTCTACCGCCTCTGGTTTCTCGATTTTGGCAATCACCGGAATAGGCTCACCGAGGGGAGAACGCTCCAAGATAAGTTCCTTGAGTTTCGAGACCTCCTCGGCCTGTCGTACAAAGGAAAGGGCAATCCAGTCCGCCTGGTGTTCGTGGATGAAAGCGAGGTCCTCGATGTCTTTCTCTGTGATGGCAGGTATATCACGAGGTACTCGAGGCAAGTTCATGCCTTTGTTGGTTTCTAAGAGGCCCCCGGTGATCACTAAGCAGCGGATATCCTCCTCATACACAGAGAGAACCTGCACTTCCAAAAGGCCATCATCAATCAGGATACGGTCGCCGGGTTCTACGATCTGGGGCAACTTAGGGTATTGCACCGGGATTTCGCCGGGGTGACCAATGATATGGCGGGTGGTGAGGATGATTTCTTGTCCCTCCTCCAATGGCACTCCGCCTTCCTGCATGGTGCCCACACGCAGTTTGGGCCCTTGGAGATCCATTAGGATAGCGACAGGCTTACCAACTTCAGCCGAGGCCGCGCGGATGCGCTCCACATTCTCCGCGTGGAAAGCCAGATCACCGTGAGAAAAGTTCAACCGAGCCACATCCATACCAGCCTTGATGAGGGCGCGTAGCATTTCTGGTGAGCGGCTTGCTGGCCCGATGGTGCAAACGATCTTCGTCTTCAGCATACAATTCCTCCTCTGACGGCTGTCAAAAGTTCACGAATTGCCGTCCTTGCGCTCGGGCTCAAAAGGCGAAGATGAGCGTCAGATCATTGACATTAGTGCGCGTCGGGCCGGTGACCCAGAGTTCGCCCAGATCGCGGAAAAAAGAGTGAGAGTCATTGTTCTGCAAATAACGCTCCGGGACCAATCCTCTTGACCTTGCCCGGCTCACAGTTCCTCCATCCACAATGGCCCCAGTGGCTACAGTTGGTCCGTCACCGCCATCGCTCGCCCAGGCTACAATCAGCGTATTCGGTAGCCCCTCAATACCCAACGCTGCAGCCAAGGCCAATTCCTGATTGCGCCCGCCCAACCCGCTCCCCCGTACTGTAACAGTGGTCTCGCCGCCAGCGACAACGCAAGCCGGGCGGGGCGATGGTTCACCACGCTCATGGATAGTTCGGGCGATGCCAGCCAGGAAGTATCCTACCTCCCGCGCCTCACCTCCCAGCCGGGTTGTGAGCAAGAGGGTGTGAAATCCCAGCCCTCGCGCCCGACTAGCCGCAGCCTCGGCAGCCATTGCTACGTCGGCAATGACTACATTCTGAGTATGCGCAAAAACAGGGTCGCTTGGTTTGGGCGTCTCAGGGACCTCGCCGGTCAATCCGCGTTGCAAATGCTTTTCAACTGATAAGGGGATGCGTCCCAAAAGTTGATACTTCTCCAAGACAGCCCAAGCATCGGCGAAAGTGGTGGGGTCAGGCACAGTAGGGCCGGAAGCGATGACGTCTAGTGGACTACCCACTACATCGGAAAGTATGAGGCTTACCACTGGCCGAGGATGGGCCACTTTGACGAACTGCCCTCCTTGTACCTGTGAAAGGTGCTTGCGCACCGCGTTGAACTCGTTGATGGTCGCCCCTGACCTTAGCAAAGCGTCCGTGAGTGTCGCTATGTCTGCCAATGACACACCCTCCACGGGCAGCGTCCATAATGCCGATCCCCCACCAGAGATAGGGCATAGTATCAGATCCTCTTGGCTAGTTTGGCGCAGAAGTTCGAGCATCCTTCTCGTACCAATCAAACCCCGTTCATCTGGCAATGGGTGGCCAGCCTCGTGAACGGTCACCCGGCGCGTGGAAACAGCATGGCCGTACTTTGTGTTCACCCAGCCAGTTGCAATGCGCTCGCCGATTATCTCTTCCAGTGTTGCGGCCATCACCGCACTGGCTTTGCCCGTCCCGAATACGCACACCTTGCGTCCTGGCGGAAGCGCGTATTCGGTGTTATTCACGCGCAGGGCGTTTCCATGCCACGAGACGTGAGCGCGAATAGCATCCACCGGATCAGCTGCCCGGAGCGCTGCTGTAAGCACGTCATGGACGCAATTCCTCGCCTCGGTGGGAATATCCGTACCAATGGGAATGGTAGCGAAGAAATTGATGCTACCTCTTATGACTCGCTCTGCCATATCTCTGGGTCATATGCAGGCAGTTCGCAGCGCAGAGGCTTATCCTCGCGGAAGCCCAGCGCATACTGGGCCTGTATCAACGTCTGAATCTCCCGGCTGCCCTCGTAAATCACGGCGCCCCTCGAGTTGCGCAAGTAACGCTCTACGTCGTATTCGTCGCTGTAGCCATAGGCTCCGTGAATCTGTATAGCGTCGTCTGCCGACTCGAACGCGGCATCACAGGCCAGCCATTTAGCCAACGAGGTCTCCCGTGTGTTACGGATGCCCCGGTTCTTGAGCCAGCCTGCTCGGTAAACAAGCAAACGGCAGTAGTCGCGACGCGCCGCCATTTTGGCAATCATTTGTTGTACCAATTGGTGCTGAGCAATGGGCACGCCAAAAGTATGGCGTTCCAGCGCGTACTTCACTGACGCCTCTAGGCACGCTTCAATGAGGCCTACCGCTCCTGCTGCCACCGTGTAGCGTCCATTGTCCAATGCGCTCATCGCAATTCTGAAGCCTTCACCCTCATATCCCAGCAAGTTTTCCGCTGGAACGCGCGCATCCGTCAATGTGATGCTGCCCGTATTGCCAGCCCGCACGCCTAACTTACCGTGGATGGTACCCGTGCTCACTCCAGGAAATTCTCGTTCGACAATGAAAGCAGATAGACCTGTATGGTCACGGGCTTTTTTCTTTTCCAGATCCGTCCAGGCAAAGATAAGGAACTGATCGGCCACATCGGCCAGAGAAATCCACATCTTTTCGCCATTGAGCACGTACGTATTACCATCGCGGACTGCGGTGGTCTGCAACCCTACTACATCTGACCCTGCGTTAGGCTCGGTGAGACCGTAGGTGGCGATGCGCTGGCCCATCGCCTGAGGTACCAGGTACTTCTGCTTCTGCTCCTCGGTAGCCCATTGGAACAGAGCAAGACTGTTTAACCCCACATGCACGGACATGATCACTCGTGCTGCGGTGTCCACACGTTCCAATTCTTCACAGGCGATGGCGAGCGAAATGTAATCCATCCCTGCGCCGCCGTACTTCACCGGGATACAAATGCCCAGCAGGCCTTGAGCGGCCATCTTAGGCAGAAGGGACTTGTCGAATTCGTGCCTACGGTCGAATTCCTTGATGGTGGGGGCAATCTCGCGTGCCGCAAATTCACGTACCATCTTACGCACCATTTTATGTTCGTCGGTGAACTCGAAATCCATTCATCTCCCTCCAAAAGTTTCGAATTCCATTCCTCTTGAATGAGGCGGGGTTATTTCTATTCTATCACAAGATATAGACAAAAGCACAATCGAGGTATCTGGCACTCCGTTTGCGGCCCTTTGTCATTCGCCCGTGAAAGGCCTATAATTTGGGGTGGCTGTTGTCCGTGTCTGGAGGATGTGCTATGCGCGTGCTGCGATTTGCATTCTTGTGGGCGGCTACGCTCGCGCTGGTGTCTTGCGGCAAGGCCACGACACCAGCGACATTGCCTGTCACAGTACTGCCGACAGCGGAAATCCCCAAGGAGGTGATTCAAATGTTGGAAGGTATTACGTGGCTAGGCCATGCTAGTTTTCGCATTGAGGGGCCGGAAGGCGTGGTCTACATTGATCCTTGGAAGTTGAAAGATGGTCCGAAGGCCGATCTTGTCCTCGTCACGCACGATCACTACGATCACTGCGTTCCTGAGGACATCCAAAAGATCGCCAAAGCCGAAACGTCCATTGTCACCACGGCTTCTTGTGCCAACAAACTGACTGGTGATGTCCATACGGTCAAGGCGGGGGACAAGATCACTGTGAAAGGGGTTGCCATCGAGGTCGTGCCAGCCTACAACATCGGCAAAGACTTCCATCCCAAGGCGGCTGGGGGTGTAGGTTACATTATCACCGTAGGTGGACGGCGCATCTACCATGCCGGAGACACGGATCTCATCCCGGAGATGAGCACCATCCGAGCCGATGTGGCACTGCTACCCGTTGGTGGTAAATACACGATGACTGCGGAAGAGGCGGCCGAAGCAGCCAATCGCATTAAACCCACGGTCGCGGTGCCCATGCATTGGGGTGACATCGTAGGCTCACGTGCCGATGCCGAGCGCTTCAAGACTCTGGCAAAAGTGCCCGTGCAAATCCTGGAACAGCAGAAGTAGGCGGCCCCTATTCTCTTGATGAAGTAGAGCGCAGTAGGATCTAATGATATCGCTTCACTTCGAAGCGAAATAGTTGCACGGGTTCTCCAGGTGCGATGCCAGCCTTTTGTCGGGCGATGTCCACCTGATATTCGACGGTATCCACACCTTCCAGGTCGGGCAACAACAGTCCACGCCGCCAACCCGATTGCACGATGACGCCATAACGCTTCGGGTCTAGGTCTTCTAAAGATTCGACGGGCTCTGGTTCAGTAAGCACGTCCACGGAGATATCTAAGTCTGCCAGTTCCTCAGGGCGTACGGGCGGGAAGCGCGGGTCGCGAGTGGCTGCGCTGATGGCATTCTGTATAACTTCTTGGGCCACATTAGGCTGCGTGGGTTCGATTGTCCCAATGCAACCCCGCAGGTTCCCGTGCCTATGCAAGGAAACAAATGTCCCTGCCCGGCTCTTCATTTCCGGCGTCATTTCATCGGGCGCTGGCGGCCGTATGCGCTCCCCTCGCTGGACGTAAGCCTCTATTGTTTTCCGTGCTAATTGTACCAGAGGATGGGCCTCTTTTCCCTCAGTCATAGTCCTTCTCCTTGTAACCTCAACACTGAGCCTTTCCTTTTGCTCCTCACCGCGCGTCCAGTTTGTGCGCGATGCCGATGAGCAATCTGTAAGCCGTCTCCACCGTCGTAGGGTCAATGTTATCTGGTGTGTCAGTCTCCCAATGCCAATTGGGAAGCACGCCCCGCTGGTCGAAGGCCATAATGCTCATAGCCTTGTATCCACGGCGCAAGGGTATTTGGCTATCGGTGGTCAGAGCGCGATAGGGACGAGACTCGGCATCCAATCCTTGCTCCGCGACCACTTCACCTGCTATTTTGAGCAATGTAGGGTCAGAAGGATAGAATCGCAGGATGCCCTCGCCAGTGATGTAAGCGGTTTTCCCGGCACCTAGGTTATCCAGATTGATGAAATAGGTGTGCTCTCTGTCAAAGTGATGGGCTTCCATGAACCGCTGCATCCCAAATAGTCCTGCCTCTTCACACCCTGTAGCCACAGCCCATAACTCCGTTTGCTGGAGATCTGTCAACGTTTCAGCGGCAGCAAGTAGCACCGCTACTCCTGAGGCGTTATCGTTCGCGCCGGGGGTGTGCTTCATAAATAGCTCACGATGCACCATGATGAGCACGCTCACTGTCAGATAGAGGGCGCAGGCCACTTGCACGAGCCATAGTGACCGTAGGGGCACCATCAGTCCCACTAGGCTGAGGGCAACAATCACAAACATGGCCGCTGTCATGAGAATTAACGAGCGTCGGAATCCTGCCACCATGCTAGGGTGCCAGAGCAACGCTGCTCGGGATGAGTCCATGTGCGCTGTGATGATTAGCCGTTGTTTGGGCTTGCTCGATGGAGACCGTATGCCCCGTACGTTCTGGCTGGGACCCTTGGGCATCACGCGACTCAGTGTTTCCACTCCATCCTGCTCAGCGACGAAGAGAAGTAGCGAAAGCATAGCCAGAATGCACGAGGCCAGTGGACTGATGTGGTACAGTGCCACCGCTACAATAAAGCCCAGATAAATCAGGCTGAAAGTCAGACTGAATGTACCAGGGGCTTGGAAAGGCTGGATATCAGTATCCATTCCTGCCTCACTCAGCCGCTTGGCGATGTATTCGGCGGCCTGCTTTTCCTGTGGTGTAGCAGACCCCCGGGGGCCGATTTCTTTCGCCAGATAGCGTATGGTATCCATCAATGGGCTCATCATTCATCCTCCTTCCCGCTCAGTACTTTATGTAAGACATCCGGCTGGTTGGTGATGATGATATCCACGCCGAGTCGAGTCAACCGGCGCATCTCGGCAGGCTCGTTGACTGTCCAGGTGTTCACACGGTAACCCCTATTCCGGGCCCACTGCAGGTAGTCTGGTGAGACCATAGTATGGTGCGGGTGCAGGGCGTTGGGATGGGCGAGGGGCCGGAGCCAAGCCCGGCGAAGTGGCATAGGAAGAGCAGGGG
Organism: Chloroflexota bacterium; assembly: GCA_014360825.1. Taxonomy (NCBI): domain Bacteria; kingdom Bacillati; phylum Chloroflexota; species Chloroflexota bacterium. Next base: position 36,367 of record JACIWT010000014.1, read on the forward strand.
CATACAGCAACCCCGTTTGTATCCCCGGATCCAGCATCTTGACTCGACGGATAGCAAATGGATTGAAGGAAGAGATAATCACGCGCTCAGTCAGTTCATACTGATACATAAGATGCAACACTGCTCTCTCTAAACCCTCATCTCGTAGCGATAAAGACTTGAGTTCGATGTTCAGGAGCATGTCATCTCCGGCCCACTCCAAGACCTCCTGAAGGGTGGGTATCCGTTCTCCGGTGAAACTTGAATGGAACCATGAGCCAGCATCCAGTGTTTTGATCTGCTTAACCGTTAGGTCACGGATGCGGCCCGCTCCATTGGTGGTTTTGTCTACCGTCAAGTTGTGACACACGACGGGTACACCATCGGCGGTGAGCAATGTATCGAGTTCGACGCCATCAGCACCCATTTGACGGGCGGCTTCGAAGGCGGCCAGCGTATTCTCAGGAGCCATTTCGGGCGCGCCACGGTGGCCGAAGATGAGGGGCCGAGAAGTGTAGAAAAGCATATCCGGTCGTTCCTGCATAGAAGTGTAACACGGCGTCGCAGGTATGTCAAACGATCGCTCTCTTGGTTGACCTATTGTATCCCTTTGCAGTAGAATTATCGCGATCCTCGTACGCAAGGGAAATGATGCGCCGCTCATTGCTTATTTCAGTCATTGCCATTGGTGCTTGTTTCAACTTGGCCTTTGCGCCTCCGGTGCTCGTCGAGTCTGATACCGCACGCCAGCCGCTTTATCCTCACCAGATCTCTGAACTGGCGAGCACCGCCTTGCCCACTATGCGGGCCGTCGCTGCCATATTGGTGGATGTCCACAGCGGCGAAGTGCTCGTGGCACAAAATGAGCATCAGCGTCTCCCCCCAGCCAGCACCACCAAGATTATGACCGCTCTCCTAGCCCTGGAACGTGGGAATCTAGAGGATGTGGTGACTGTAGGCAACGAGGTATATATTGAGGGAGCACGCGCAGGACTGGTACCGGGCGAAAGGCTCACCCTGCGCGACCTACTTTATGCCTTGCTCTTACCATCGGGCAATGACGCTGCTATGGCCATCGCGCGGCATATCGCTGGCTCAGAGGATGCTTTCGTGGCCTTAATGAACAACCGCGCACAAGAGTTGGGCCTGGCCGACACGCATTTCACCAACCCTCACGGACTCGACGCATCCGACCAGTACTCCAGTGCCTATGATCTCCAGCGCCTGGCTCTCGCTGCCCTTGCCAAACCCGACTTCGCCCGCATTGTGGCTACCAGGGATGTCACTGTAGGCAGCCATTATTGGGTCAATCGCAATGAATTGTTGGGTGATTATCTCGGTGCAGATGGCGTGAAGACCGGTACTACCGAGGCCGCTGGTGAATGCCTGGTTGCCAGCGCAACGCGGGACGGAAGCCAGGCCTTGGTGGTGGTGCTTGGCAGCACGGACCGATATGCCGATGCCCGTACTCTATTGGATTACTATTATGCTCATTACGCATGTGTTCCACTCGACGCGGGTCCCCAGATTATGAATCGGATCCGCAGCTCGGATGGTGAATGGCGAGCCCTTGTGGGCGGAAAGCCCCCCATGGTTCTTCTGGCACGGTGGAAAATACCCCTTTTGCGCTTTTACAGGAAAGTGAGCGGAGCAGATGCAGTACTCTTGTGCTTCATTGCTGATCAACTCCTGATGGAGATACCACTCGCTATCGCACCGTCTAGTTATTAAATGTGTTTTATTGAAGTGTGAGATGCGTAAACGCTTACAAGTTGTATTGGCCGAAGCGGGGGTGGCCTCTCGCCGCCGCAGCGAAGCACTGATCCGCGCTGGGCGGGTGCGCGTGGACGGTCACGTGGTTACGGAAATGGGTGTGCGAGTGGATCCTGCTATCCATCGCATTGAGGTAGACGGCCAGCCACTACCTCCGCCTCAAAAGAAGGTCTACCTGTTGGTGCACAAACCTCGCGGCTATATTTCTACATGCTTTGACCCGCAGGGTCGTCCCACAGTCCTTGACCTAGTGCCATCCGACCTGGGACGGCTCTACCCTGTAGGTCGGTTGGATTTCGAGAGTGAGGGACTCCTGATTCTGACCAATGACGGTGAATTCGCGTTGCGTCTGGCACATCCTCGCTACCACCAGGAGAAGGAGTACCGCGTTCTCATCGCAGGCCACCCCAATGAGGAGACATTGCGCCGTCTGCGCCAAGGGGTGACCTTAGATGATGGTTTAGCCATGCCGACGAAAGTGGAGAACATCGGCAGGGAACGTGAAGGCACTTGGCTAAGTATTACTTTGCACGAAGGACGTAAGCGACAAGTAAGACGGATGTGTGAAGCCGTAGGATGTGCAGTGCGGCGGCTTATCCGCGTGCGCATGGGACCATTGGAATTGGGGGATCTTGCGCCGGGTCAATACCGGCGGCTCAACGCTGCCGAAATCACCACTCTCATAGAAATCCCTGGCCCACTTGAGCGAGGAGCACTTGATAACGCCCTCGGCGAGGGCGCTTCTTGCGAGGCGGGTGAACTTGTCTAACGTATTGACTATCGCGATCGATGGACCGGCGGCTTCTGGTAAAAGCACCATTGGCGCTGCCATCGCCGAGAAACTGGGTTACATTTATCTCGATACCGGAGTAATGTATCGTGCGGTAACGTGGGTTGCCCTGCAACGCGGAATCCCTATTGCCGATGAGACCGCTATCACGGCTCTGGCTGAGGCGTTGGTCATCCGCGTGACTCGACCTACAATATGCGATGGCCGCCAGTACACCGTTTACGCTGATGGTGCGGATGTGACCTGGGATATCCGCCGTCCTGAGGTAGATGCAAATGTCTCGCCTGTGTCGGCTTATCCGGGCGTACGGACCGCGCTCACTGCGCAGCAGCGCGCCATTGGCCAACAGGGACGTGTAGTAATGGTAGGTCGTGACATCGGTACCGTGGTCATGCCCGACGCGGATCTCAAGATATATTTGGATGCCACTGTGGAAGAACGCGCTCGTCGCCGCCATCGGGAAAATTTGGCCCGCGGCCAGCCCAGTAGTTATAGGAAGATCCTGCGGGCTATGCGCCAACGGGACAAAATGGATAGCGAGCGGGAGGCAGCACCGTTGCGCCCAGCCAAAGATGCCGTGGTGATAGATACAACTCACATGACTATCCCTGAAGTAGTGGCTGCAGTGGAGTCGCTGATATGGGAACGGTCTACCGATTGCGACGCCAAATTCCCTTAGCCATCTTTCGCGGTCTACTGCGTCTTTTCACCCGTTGCGAAATACACGGGCGAGAGAATATCCCTACCAGTGGCCCGCTGATTATCGCGTTCAATCACCTGGGCCATCTGGATGGGCCGTTAGTGATATCCGCGATGCCATTCAACGTTGAGGCCATTGCCCTTTCAGATCTATACCGGGTGCCGGTGACTGGGCAACTCCTGCGTCTTTATGGAGTGATACCCGTGCACCGGGATGCTTTTGACCGCGAGGTGCTACGTCGCGCGTTGGAGGTGCTTGGGAATGGCGGTGTGTTGACGTTAGCGCCTGAAGCGCGGCAGAGCCCTACAGGCGCCTTAGTAAAGGCGCGGGACGGTGTTGCTTATTTGGCGATGCGCTCTAGGGCACGAGTACTACCCGTCGCGTTGACCGGGACGGAGAAAGTATACTCTGAGTGGAAACAGCTACGACGCCCACGGCTCACTCTCACTATCGGTGAACCGTTCTCTTTGCCGCAACTGACTGGCGTTGGGACCGAACGCCGCCGCCAACTGAGTGAGGCTACCGACATGGTCATGCGACGCATCGCTGCGCTCCTTCCACCAGAGTACCGTGGTGTTTACGGTTGATTATGGGATGGGGGTGGCCTCCTAATACAGGATATTGCTTGTGAGGGTGGGTCGGTATGTGGTGGTTCTATCATCTGGCAAATGCAGTTTTAGGCATCTTGTTCCGCTTGCTCCTGGACGTGCATGTCACTGGGGTGGAGAATGTCCCACGTCATGGTCCGTTTATTGTTATTATGAATCATCTTTATTTTCTCGACCCGGTGCTGGTGGCGGGTTACGTCCCCCGAGAGATTGTCATGATGAGCAAGGTGGAGAACTTCTTCAACCCGCTCTTCGCGTTAATCATTACCCTTTATGGCGCATTCCCAATTCGCCGGGGAGAGGTGGACCGCCGGGCACTACGTCGTTCCGTCGAAGCGCTCAAGTCTGGGAGAGGATTACTCATTTCGCCGGAAGGTACGCGCAGCAAGGTCACACGGGCCTTGCAAGAAGGAAAGGACGGCACCGCTCTTTTGGCTCTTAAAACTGGCGCGCCAATTCTCCCCGTTGCTCTATCGGGCCAGGAACACTTCCTCACCAACCTCCGACGTTTGCGCCGAACACCTGTCCGTATTGCCATCGGCCGTCCTTTCCGATTACGTCCACCAAACACCAAACTGGAACGCCATCATTTGCACGAAATGACCCAGGAGATCATGTACATCCTCTCCGCACTTTTGCCGCCTCGCTACCGCGGCGTCTACGCAGATTTGGAGAAGGCTACTACGCAGTACATTGAATTCCTCACCGCCCCAGCCGAGGGTGGAATCACTTGAGCATCCAGGGCATCGGGGTCATCGCCAATGTAGAGTCGGAAAGCATTGCAGCAAGGGCTGGATTGCGTTCCGGTGACCACATAGTCATGGTCAATGGCCGCTCCCCGCGTGACGTAGTGGACTTCCAGTTCTATGCCGCCGAAGAGGAAGTCGAGTTCCTAGTGTCGCGCGGTGATGAACGGCTTACTATCAAGTTCCAACGGCCTTATGGAGAGGACTTAGGCATCGCTTTCACCGAGGACTTGTTCGATGGCATACGCCGCTGCAACAATCGCTGCGAGTTTTGCTTTCTCCATCAAATGCCGCCGAACTTGCGCCCCTCCCTGTGTGTTAACGATGACGACTACCGCCTCTCTTTCCTCTACGGCAATTTTATTACTCTGACCAACCTGACCGAAGCGGACTGGGAGCGGCTGGCTGAACAGCGCCTCAGCCCGCTCTATGTTTCCGTACACGCCACAGATCCCGAACTACGTCGACGCCTTCTACGCAACTTTGCTGCACCTGATATCTGCGAGCAAATCCGTCGCCTGGGCACACTGGGCATTGAGGTGCATGCCCAGGTGGTAGTGATTTCAGGTGTGAATGACGGTCCGGCGCTGGTCCAGACGGTAAACGAACTGGCGGCGCTTTACCCTACTGTGCAGTCTATCGCTTTGGTGCCGGTGGGTCTGACCCGCTATCACCCTCGTGATCTGCGCGCTCTCACGCCCAGAGAGGCTGCTTTTATCGTGGATCATTTCTCGTCGGTGCAGCGACGATTTCGCCGTACTCATGGCCTGGGCCTCCTCTATTTTTCCGATGAGTTCTATTTGTTAGCGGGCCTGCCTATGCCCCCAAGCAAAGAATATGATGGCTATCCCCAATTGAAGAACGGCGTCGGGCTCACCCGGCTCTTGCTAGATGACTGGGACAAGGCTCAGGAAGAGCTGCGTGGTGTAAGGGTTCCTTACAGTTGCATGACCCTGGTCTGTGGGGCGCTCATCGCCCCCATTTTGACCCAATTGGCGGTAGAATGCAGCGATCTGATAGGGGCGCAAGTGAGAGTCCTACCGGTGATAAACCAGGCGTTGGGGGAGACGGTGACGGTATCGGGTCTCCTATTTGGTAAAGACGTAGTATCGGCCCTACAGGCTCAAGCCCTGGGTCAGGTAGTGATCCTGCCCCGCGTAATGTTCGATGCTGCGGGCGAGCGGACCCTCGACGATCTCACTGTGGATGTCCTGGCCGAGCGGGTGAACGCTCGGGTTGCCCTGGCGGATATGCTCTCGGAAGTCGCCTATCTCTGAGCGGCGCGTTTTCATCTAGATTTCATCTAATTATGCTACTATATTGCTTGTCAAGGAGGTGAGGCTACCTGAGAAAATAACTAGTGCTGGGAGGATTGAAGCGCACGGACTGCTCTTCGGGGCAGTTGACGAGGTGGAGGTTCCCTACCGCAGGGTGGGGTTAATCCCGGCGATACCATCGTCGGGAGAAAATCGAGTGGTCAGCGGAAGCCTCCGGGGATGGCCGCATCCCCCCTTACCTCCGGGTTTAAAGCCCCTCCACAACGCCCCCGGGCGACCGGCGGGACAAAAGAGAGTGCGGCGGCAAACCGAAAAACTATCCCCAAGGAGGTCATTTCCATGTGCGGCATCGTTGGCTACATAGGGCCGCGCCAGGCGTCATCCCTGATTCTGGAAAGTCTGCGTCGGCTGGAATACCGCGGCTACGACTCAGCGGGCATTGCCACCCTTGCTGAAGGGCGTATCGCTCTTCGTCGCTGTGTGGGCAAATTAGATGGCCTTGCTCACATTCTCTCTATCCAACCCCTCTCTGGCACTGTGGGCATTGGCCACACACGTTGGGCTACTCATGGAGATGTGACGGAAGCAAACGCTCACCCCCACACTGATTGCACAGGCCAGATCGTGGTGGTCCACAATGGCATTGTGGAAAATTGTGGCGAGTTAAAAGAGGCTCTTCGTATTAAAGGGCATGTTTTCCGCTCGCAAACCGACACCGAGGTCATTGCACATCTCATCGAAGAGCACTACTCTGTTACCGCTGACCTGGTGGCCGCTACCCGCGCTGCCTGTCTTGAACTCAAAGGAGCGAATGCTATCGTTGTGCTCAGCACTATCGCCCCTGACCGGCTGATCGCTGCTCGCCTAGGTAATGCTGGGGCCATAGTCATCGGTTATGGTCAAGGCGAAATGTTTGTGTCCTCCGACATCCCCGCTATACTGGATTACACGCAGCGGATGGCCTTCCTCGACCATGGTGATGTGGCGCTCGTCAGTGCGGAGAGCGTGGCTTACGAAAACCTGAGAGGGGAGGCAGTGAGTAAGGAAATTCACACCATTCCTTGGGATCCCATCTCGGCGGCGAAAGGCGGCTACAAACACTTCATGCTCAAGGAAATACATGAGCAGCCTCGCTCCGTGGCCGATGCTATTCGGGGCCGATTAGACTTGGATAGACATCGCGTGGTGCTGAACGACTTCCCTTTCACCGAGGAGATGTTGCGCGGCGTGGAGCGCATCTACACTGTAGCCTGTGGGACAGCCTGGCACGCAGCACTCGTGGGTAAATTTCTCATCGAGGGCCTCGCTGGGCTGCCGGTGGAAGTAGACTATGGCTCCGAGTTCCGCTATCGCAATCCACTTCTCCTGAAAAACTCATTGCTCTTGGCCATTACTCAGTCGGGCGAAACGGTGGACACCTTGGCGGCGATGGAAGAGGCCCGAGGAAGAAATATCCCCACCATCGCAGTCGTTAATGTGGTGGGTAGCCAGGCGGCCCGGCTGGCTGATGGAGTGCTCTACCTGAACGCTGGACCGGAGATCGGTGTGGCTTCCACCAAGGCTTTCACCTCCATGCTAGTAGCACAGTACTTGTTCGCCCTCTACCTGGGCCAATTGCGCGGCGTCATCTCCTCAGATCAAACGAAGCGGTATGTGCAGGATCTGGTCGAATTGCCAAACCTGATTGGCCGCGTGCTCGAAAACGGGGATAACTACGAGGCACTGGCGCAGACGTACTTCGAGCGCGCTCATTTTCTCTACCTCGGGCGGGGTATCAACTACCCCATTGCTCTAGAGGGAGCGCTGAAGTTAAAAGAAATCTCGTATATCCATGCCGAAGGCTACCCCGCTGGGGAGATGAAACACGGGCCTATTGCGTTGATCGACAAGAACATGCCAGTGGTGGCCATAGTGGTGCGCGATCGAGTACATGATAAAATGGTTAGCAACGTGGAGCAAGTGAAAGCCCGAGGCGGCACCGTGATCGCAATTGCCAACGAGGGCGACGACAAAGTAGCGGAGAAAGCCGATCACGTCATCTGGGTGCCGGAGACTTCGCCTTGGCTCACGCCAGTATTGACAGTGTTGCCACTGCAGTTATTGGCCTACCACATTGCGGTGCGACGCGGTTGCGATGTGGATCAGCCGCGAAACCTGGCCAAAAGTGTGACTGTGGAGTAGCGGTAGACCTTGCACTACCCGTTTGCCTACTGTATAATGGCGCCCGAGAACAGTTTCGGGCGTCATTTTCTTGGAGGAGTATAGCCGTAGCGACCATGCGCATTGCCATGATTGGCCCCTTCGGGCTGTGTTCCAAAGGCACCATGGCGGTTCGTGCACTGCCGATGGCCCAGGCTTTGTGTGCCCGTGGCCACTCAGTGCGCATAGTGCTGCCACCATGGGATTGCCCTGCAGAGGCGGGGCAGGAGCGGGAGTTGGGTGGTGTTCACGTGATCAATGTACGGCTACCGCCGAATATTCCACTGCTCCGGCATCTTTGGCTCACCTGGCGGTTGGTGAGAACAGCGATAGCCGGCGGTGTGGACGTTGTGCATTGTTTCAAGCCCAAAGCCTATTCCGGACTGGCTGCGCTGCTGATCGGGTTTGGCCAGCGGCTGCATCTCATCCGCACTCGCCTGATCGTGGACACGGACGATTGGGAGGGCCCGGGCGGCTGGAATGAGATCGGGGGCTATTCCCGATTGCAGCGTCGCTTGTTTGCCTGGCAGGAGCGCTGGGGTCTGACTCACTGTGATGCTGTCACCGTCGCCAGCCGGGCGCTACAGACACTGGTCTGGGCCACAGGTGTCCCACCAAAGCAGGTGTATTACGTGCCCAATGGCGTTGTGCCGGCGGGACAGGGCATCCGTCGACACCCGGGCGCTTCGAGCGGGCCGTCATTGCCCGAGGATGGCTCCCGCGAATTGCGCAAACGCTACGGCTTGGATGATCGCCGCGTTCTCTTACTCTACACTCGCCTCTTCGAGTTTGACGTAGGGCGGCTGTTGGATATCCTCGAAGGCGTCGTCCAACATCTGCCCGCAACCCGTCTCCTTGTAGTGGGACAGGGTCTCTTTGGCGAAGAAGAAGGCTTGCAGACCGCAGCACGAGCACGTGGCTTGGGATCACATCTGGTCTATGCCGGTTGGGTAGAGCCGGAGGATTTGCCCGCTCACTTTGCCCTGGCCGATCTGGCTCTCTACCCTTTTGATGACACGCTCATCAACCGTGCCAAGTGCGCAGTTAAACTGATCGATCTTTTGGCAGCAGGGGTGCCCGTTGTCGCCGACCGGGTTGGTCAGAATGCCGAGTACATCGAGCACAATATCTCGGGCATTCTGGTGGAGCCTGGAGATACGATGGCTTGGGTGGAGGCAGTGACGCATCTCCTTAACGAGGACGCATTGCGCAGGAGGATAGGCGAGGCAGCGCAGCAACGTGTGAACGCTCTCTTCTCCTGGGAGCGATTAGTCGCGGGTGTGGAGGCTGCCTACCGTGGACACTGAACGGCACAGGTGGCAGCATCGGCTCCTCATATACTGGCTACCCCTTGCTCTTTGGATGGCATGGATCTTTTTCCTATCGTCACGGCCACAGTTGCCCAGCATCCCACAGGATTGGCTTGATACCCTGCTTAAAAAATTGGGCCATACAAGCGAATACGCGATACTAGCCGTGCTGTGGTGGCGGGCGTTAGGCTCCACACGGCTACCGGGACACAGGATGTCCATGGCTTGGGGGTTGTCGGTGCTCTATGCTCTCTCAGATGAGTATCACCAGACCTTTGTGCCTGGGCGGAATGGTACATTCGTGGATCTTCTGATTGATGCCTCCGGCGCGTTAGTGGGTCTGCTCTTGTTCTGGTGTTGGGGGCAACGCGCTAAGCGGTGCTGAGGTCACGATGATCTCACCGAAGAGACTATCCTGCTGTACGAGCACTTCGCACCGTTTGATGAGTTCCAACAGAGCCAAGAATGTTACAATGATCTCTAATCGCGATCGGGACTCTCGGAGCAAGACGGTGAAACTCACACGCTCATGGTTGTGCACCGAGGCGCGGATGTGCTCGATCCGCTCATCTACAGATACCTTGAGCGGAGTGACTATGTGGTTCACATCAGGCAGCGGGGGCAGGAACTCCAGTGCCTGTTGTAGAGCCGAAACCAGATCCACAAGGGTTATGTCGCTGAGGCCCAGCTGGGGATGAGGCCGAGGGGGCGGAGCGACTCGCAAATAGGTGCGCAAGCCCGCCGCCTCACGCCGCCGTAATTGCAATGCTGCTTCTTTGAAACGCTTGTATTCGATGAGCTGGCGTGCCAACTCATCGCCTGCGTCTTCCTCCTCTTCTAAGGGTGGTGGAGCAGGTAGTAAGGCACGCGATTTGATGAGCAACAATTTCGCTGCGACGACTAAGAAATCCGCTAAGTACTCTGCCGATGTCTCTCGTAGCCTTTTGATGTGTTCCAGGTACTGATCGGTGACTCGTGCGAGTGAGACTTTAGTAATATCTAGTTCTGCCTTTTCAATGAGGTGTAACAAAAGGTCCAGTGGCCCTTCGAACACCTCTAATTGTACTTGGTACGACGTAGCCACACCTCCGCACCGATTGGCTGATGAGATTATAATAGCCGTGATGAGAGAACGCCAAGTCTGAAAGTCAACCTCTGGGAAAAACATGATCCGTCTCGAGAATGTTTCCCGCATTTATGGTCTGGGCGATAAGACATGCGCTGCTTTGTGCGATGTGAGTCTGGCTATTGAGCGAGGCGAGTTCGTCGCTGTGGTTGGGCCATCGGGCAGTGGCAAGACGACACTGCTCAACATGATCGCTGGGATTGACAAGCCTACTTCTGGCCAAGTTTGGGTAGACGGCGTATTAGTCAATGCTCTGGATGAGAACCGTCTGGCTCGCTGGCGTGGGGGGACGGTGGGGATCGTTTTTCAATTCTTCCAATTGTTGCCCACTCTGACTGCATTGGAGAACGTGATGCTGCCAATGGAACTGCGTGGCTCCTATTCCGATACACGTCGTGAGCGGGCGATGGAAGCATTGGCGCGGGTGGGGATGGCAGATTATGCCCATCGTCTCCCATCCGAACTCTCCGGAGGCGAACAGCAACGCGTTGCTATCGCCCGCGCTCTGGCCAATGACCCGCCTTTGCTCCTGGCCGATGAACCAACAGGTAATTTGGACACCGACTCGGGATTAAAAGTGATCGAATTGCTAGCCGAACTCAATGTGGCGGGCAAGACCGTCATCTACGTCACCCACGAAGAGCGTTTGACCTCTCGCGCTCGGCGCATTGTGTTTATGCGCGATGGGAGGATCGTAGGCGAGCAGTCTGATCCGGCAAGCCAGCCTTGCGCGAACCGTCGTTTCGGGTATAATATCGAGGAGATTTGACCAACCATCGCAGGAGGCTATATGTCCAAACGCATCGTCGTTGCCCTGATGCTTACATTGACATTAATGGCATCTTGTAAGCCATCACCAACCCCACTACCCACATCCACTGCTGTCAATATGGCATCTACTCCAACAGTTGCACCGCTGACCATGCCAACTACTGGCCCTCAACCCACCTCCACCCCGACTGAACTCCCTACTGCCACCGCCATACCACCTGACGTCATCGCCATCGTCAATGGTGTGCCTATCCTGCGGTCGAGGTTCGATGCCCAAGTCGCTCAGGCGCAGGCTTACTTTCAACAGCAAGGCCTCGATCCAACGAGTGAGGAGGGAAAGGCGGTCCTCCTGCAACTGCGTTATCAAATTCTAGATTGGATGATTGACCAGGAGTTAATTGCGCAGGCAGCCAGGCACGCGGGGATCAATATCACGGATGAGGAGGTGGATGCAGAAATAAACAAGATCATCTCCAGTTCTAGCGCTGGAGATGAGGCGGCATTTGACGCTTGGCTGACAGAGAACGGCCTTACCCGTGATGGTTTCCGCGAGCAATTGCGCTCCGAACTACTCAGCGCAGCGTTACAAACCAGAGTGGTGGCCGGTCTACCGACCACTGCCGAACAGGTACATGCCCGTCATATTCTAGTGAACTCAGAAGAACAGGCTATGGAAGTGCTCCAGAAACTACTTTCGGGCGAGTCCTTCGCTTCTCTTGCCGCTCAATATTCGCAAGACCGTAGCACCCGCGAAGATGGCGGTGACCTGGGCTTCTTTCCCCGAGGAGTGATGGAACCGAACTTCGAGGCGGTGGCATTCACCCTCCAGCCTGGACAAATCAGCGGCATCGTCCAGACCCCCTTTGGCTATCACATCATTGAGGTGTTGGAGCGAGATCCGGACCGACCCATCCCCGAGGATATGTTGGTCACGATGCAACAGACAGCCTTTGTTCACTGGTTGGAATCGGAGCGGAGCAAGGCAGATATCTGGAAGGCCCAACTTGAGTAGAAGAGGGTCTGGGATGACAAAATTAGCCATTACTGGGAAGGGAGGGGTCGGCAAAACGACCTTGGCCGCACTACTGGCCTATCTGTACGCCGAAGAGGGACGTACAGTTATCGCCATTGATGCAGATCCCGATGCGAATCTGGCCTCTGCTTTGGGTTTCCCTGCCGAGATCACCGCGAATATTATCCCTATTGCTGAAATGAAAGAATTGGTTGCCGAACGCACCGGCGCGCAACCCGGCACTATGGGTGGCTTTTTCAAAATCAATCCGCGCGTGGATGACATTCCTGATCGCTTTGCTGGCACACATCGCGGAATCAAACTCTTGATGCTTGGCACTGTGCAGCGAGGTGGAGGAGGATGCATCTGTCCGGAAAGTGCGCTATTGCGAACGTTGATGCAGGAGCTCTTGGTGCGCCGCCAGGAAGTCGTCATTCTAGACATGGAGGCCGGACTGGAACACTTAGGGCGCAGCACGGCCGCTGCGGTAGACGCATTTATTGTCGTTGTCGAGCCCGGGTTGCGCAGCATCCAAACTGCGAATAGTATCCGCCAACTGGCGCAAGACATCGGTGTCAAGAGAATTTACATTGTCGGCAACAAGGTGCGGGGTGAGGCGGATCGCGACTTCGTTTACCAAAACCTGCCTGGCTATGATGTAATAGGTTTTCTTCCCTACGATGAAAATGTCATAGAAGCCGATTTGCGCGGTGAGGCAGTGTTCGATCTGGCCCCGGCCCTAGTTGCAGAGGCACGCCGGATCAAATCCCGCCTCTGTGAGGCCGTATAAAGGAGGGTGGAGAAACGTATGGACATCCAATGGTTTGGACACTCGTGTTTTCGGCTCCGCACTCGCGGCGCAACGGTGATCACCGACCCTTGTGGGCCTGAGACAGGCTATGAAATACCCCGCATGCGGGCGGATATTGTAACAGTCAGCCACGAACACGAGGATCACAACTACTGTCGTATCGTTGCAGGCGATCCCAAAATCCTCCGCGGACCGGGAGAATACGAGATCAAAGGGATCTTCATCGTCGGTATTTCCACCTACCATGATCGGAAAAAAGGTCAGGAGCGGGGCAAGAACACAGTTTTTACGTTCGAGATGGATGGCCTTCGCATCTGTCACTTAGGCGACTTAGGACATGTGCCTTCTCAAGAGCAGATTGAGGAACTGAGTGATGTGTCGGTGCTACTCATCCCAGTGGGCGGTGGGACCACGATCAACGCAGCACAGGCTGCTGAGGTGGTGAGTCTGCTGGAACCCAATATTGTCATCCCAATGCACTATTCTACCAAAGACCTGGCCATGAGACTAGATCCAGTGAGCAAGTTTCTGGCAGAGATGGGCCAGGAAGGCGTAAAGCCTCAGGAGATGTTGCAAGTGCAAGCGGGAAACATGCCAGAGGAGACCCAGGTCGTTTTGCTGGAATACAAACATTAGCGATCGTCACATCTTACATCCAGGCGGAACAGGGAGGAGAACCTTTGAAGCGGGTCAGCATAATCATAGGCTTGGCTGTGCTCCTGTTGGCTCTTAGCGCCTGTGGAGGCGAACCGTCCCCGACGCCTGAGGGCGACCCTCAGGCCTATATCCAGCAGGGCAAAGCATTGTTGGACCAGGGGAAGGTGGAGGAGGCCATTGCTCTGTTTGAGACGGCGGTGAAGATTGATCCTAACTCCATCGAAGGTCATTTTCGACTAGGCAATGCCTATTATGAGCAAGGGCGTCTGAACGACGCTGCAGCTCAGTTCCAAGCGGCTATCCGCCTCGACCCAAACAGGGCCGACGCTATCTCCAACTTAGGGGTGGTTTACTATCAGCAGGGACAACTTGATAATGCCATCCGTGAATTCAAACGGGCTTTGGAAATCACTCCCAATGACGCTGAAATACACTATGATTTGGGCGCAGCATACGTGCAGCAACAGCGATTGGATGACGCAGTGAGCGAGTTTCAGGAGGCACTGCGCATAAACCCAAACCTGCCGGAGCCCTATTTTGGGCTGGGGACCGTTCACAAGTTGCGAGGCGAAAAGGAGGAAGCGATCGCTGCGCTCCAACGGTTCATAGAACTCAGTGATAGCCCACAATTTCGCGCTGCGGCGGAAAGTATGCTCAACGAGTTGCGTAGCCAATAGCCTCTTCTACTTTTGCTGTCAGCACTCATTAGGAAAGTCAATGCTGGCTTTCTGAGGTTGCGATGGATGCAATGCCACAAAAGACAGTCTTGCGTAATGGTCTTCGGGTATGGATAACACCGATGCCACAAACTCGCTCCGTGAGTGTAGCGGTCTTCGTGGCGGTGGGTTCACGCTATGAGCCCGACGAAATGGCCGGTGCTTCACATTTCGTGGAGCATATGCTCTTCAAAGGCACAGAACGCAGACCGAACGCCCAGGATATCGCGAAGACTATCGAGGGTGTCGGTGGGATGATGAACGCTAGTACAGGTCGTGAATTGACCGTCTACTGGACCAAGGTCACACCATCCCATTTCCCTCTGGCCCTAGATCTACTCATTGATATGCTCCGCCATTCGCTCTTCGACGAAACCGAGACGGAGAAAGAGCGGTCTGTCATTATTGAGGAGATCAACAACACCCTTGACACACCCAGTGAGTGGGTGGGTGATTTAGTGAATGCGCTCCTCTGGCCGAATCATCCTGTGGGGCGGGATGTGGCTGGAACACGAGAAAGCGTTAGCAGGCTTTCCAGAGACGCTTTGCTGAACTATCAAGCCAGCGGATATGTGCCGGCCAACGCTGTAGTAAGTATCGCAGGAGCCATTCAGTATGAGGATGCTGTAAAGGAGGTTGAAACCTTCTTGGGCGACTGGTCCGGCATGCCCACTTGCTCTGCGCCACCAGTCACGGATGCTACGGGAGGGTTCCGTCTAAAGATCGGACACAAGGTGACGGAGCAAGCGCACTTCTGTCTCGGCGTGCGTGCACTACCGCGTCTTCACCCTGACCGTTTCACTTTGATGGTGTTGAACACCATCCTGGGCGAGGGCATGAGCTCACGGCTTTTTGTCGAAATCCGGGAAAAGCGAGGTCTGGCCTATGACGTTGGCTCTTATGTCAATTATATGAGTGACACGGGGTCCCTTGTGATTCACGCTGGTGTCCCTGTACCAAAGGCTCCTGCAGCAATAGAGGCTTGCATTCAAGAGATGGTTAGGCTCAAGGAGGAACTCGTTACACCGACCGAATTGGAGCGCGCTATAGAATATGCAAAAGGGCACCTGTTGCTCAGTCTGGAAGATACCCTCGCTAATGCCTCCTGGGTAGGCCGCCAAGAAGTACTCGACCACGAGGTACTTTCTGTAGATGATGTGGTGGCTCGCATCCAAGCCGTGACTGCTGAGGAGATCCACCGCGTGGCCACAACCCTATTCACGACCGAAGCGCTCCGGCTCGCCGTGGTCGGACCCTTCGAGGATGAAGCGCCTTTCTACGCCGTATTGGGGTTGTAGAGACGGACCCGCTCGATTCGGATGGATTTGCAGAAAGCAACAACTATTGGTATAATATTTCTGAAAAAGGGCAAGTAGCTCAGTTGGTCAGAGCGCCACGTTGACATCGTGGAGGTCGTAGGTTCGAGTCCTATCTTGCCCACTCATTGGATTGATCATGAGCCACCGTCCTAACTGCGGTGGTTTTTCTTCTAATGGGCGTAAGGCGAAGGAAACAATGCCCACGGCACTTCGGAAGGTTGGCGACCGATGAATATCCTAGAGCGGTTGGCAAGCATCCCTCTTTTCCAGGATTTGACGGACGAGGAACTTCGCCTGCTTGCCTCCATTGCCAGAAGAGAGAGATACGCCAAGGGCAGTAAACTCTGTCACCAGGGCGAACTCGGCACAACGTTCTATATCTTCGATTCTGGGGAGGCGCAAGTGCGCCGCTTTGACATCCAGACAGGCGCTGAAGAGCCGGTGGGCTATAAGCGCCCTGGCGATTTCTTTGGAGAGACCTCATTGCTGCTGGGTGAGCCCCGTGATGCTACTGTGCGCATCACGGCTGACGCTGAGGTCATCTGCATCAATAAGACAGAGTTCGATGCCTTGCGGGAAGAACACTCCCGTCTCTTTAAGAATTTGCGGCTGAGCCCCTCGGTACGCAGGAAATTGGAATTGCGGCGTTTCCCTTGGATGGAACCTGGCGAGACCACGGCCGAATTCGCGCGAAAACACTGGTGGGTTCTCGTTCAGTTGTTGTTCAAGCCCCTGATTGCGCTGCTTTTGACTGCGATTGTTCTACTCCTCCTCAGTCACATTGTCCCCAGTTGGTCTGCAGCGTTTCTCGTCCTTCTCCTCATCTCTGCGGCCGTATTGTTGGGGTACCCAATATTAGACTGGCGAAATGATTACTACGTGGTGACAAACAAGCGGGTTGTACACGAGGAAGTGCAGTTGTTCGTCTCTCAGACGCGTGACGAGGCTCCGCTGGATAAAATACAAAACGTTACTGTGGAGAGGAGGGCTTTGGGGAATCTGATAGGGTTCGGCGATGTGGTCATCCAGACTGCTGGGCCTCGCGGACTCATTATGTTTCGCTATCTATGCAAACCCGAGCAGATGATGCAAAGCATCTTTGAGGAGATGAACCGGGCCAAAGCACGAGCTCGGGCTGAGGAACGACGGGAAATCCGGCAGGAACTGCAACGGCAATTCGGTTGGTCCGAAGAGGCTCCTCCGGCACCTATCGAACCACGTAGGCGATATGTAAAAGAATTGAGCCCGCTAGGACGTGTTCTCCTGCGGATACCGCACCCGTGGGTCCGTTCAGAAGTGGGAGAAACTGTGACTTGGCGCAAGCATCCCGTCTTTCTCCTACAAAACATCGCCTTTCCTCTGCTGGGTTTAGTAGCGCTTGTAGCAGTGGCGGCTTTGGTCGGGAAGATACACGACTCACCTGGACCAGGCTTCTGGCTGGGTTATATGTTGGTGGTGGCTATTGTAGTCTTTCTGCTGTGGTATCAATATGTGGATTGGGGCAACGATATTTACATGGTCACCGCTGATGCGCTGATCGATGTGGAGAAAAAGCCGCTCTTTGGAGCGGAACAGCGCCGACGCGCTGGTTTGGAAATGGTGCAGAATATCTCTCTCGATATACCCGGTGTATGGGGTATGCTCCTCGATTTTGGCGACGTCGTTATTCAAACGGCGGGAGTAGAGGGATCGTTGATTTTCACCCGGGTTTCGAATCCTCGCGAGGTCCAGGCTGATATCGTCAGTCATATAGAGGCCTTCCGCGAGCGGCAAGCGCGTGCCGAGGCAGAGCGGCGTCGGGCAGAATTATCGGATTGGTTTGTTGCTTACCGAGAAATCTTGGAACAGAAAGAACGAAGTCAAGCGTCCCAGGCGAAGGACAAGAGGAAGTCTGACATGGAAAGAAAATGAGGGGATCACTGCACCTGATCCCCTCGCTTCTGGGCCCGTATGTTAGCCTTTCGCTACCCGCCGTCGCTGCCACCAACGCCAAACCGACCAGAGGACCAAGACAGGCACGAGCAGTATCAGCAGAATTGGTACGCCATAGACCAAGGCCCATATCACCACGTTCGCGAGAACTTTAAGGGTGTTCACCAAAGCTCGGGCCGCATTACGTAGCGTGCGCCCAGGGTCCCAGCCGGGCTCCACCACTGGCTTTTCCAATTCCTCGGGAATGAGATCCACAGTGATAGTTGCCAAGGCCGTCATATTCTCCAAATACTGCTTGCGTCCTTGGAGCGTCTCAATCTGGCCGCGAATGTTCACTAGTTCGCGATGGACAGCCAGAATATCCTCAGCCTTGGTAGAACGTTCGCGCACGGTGCGGAGCAGTTCCAGGAGCTCGTTCTCTGTGGCTTGTAGATTACGCAACTGGGACTGTAAGTCGGTGTACTCCTCGGTAACATCTTGACCGGAGATATTCTCCTGTTCTACTCTAGTTGCCAGTGCTTTGATGCGATCCAGGGCTGTATCCAGTGACTTGGCGGGCACGCGTATGGTCACTTGGGCCCGTACCACTTCGCCTTGGTACCAGGAATTGGATTGCGAAATGTAACCGCCCAAGTTGACAGCAATCTCCTTGACGTTGTCGAGGGCAGCCATCGCATCTTTGACCACGATCGAGAGATTGGCGGTACTCACGATCATCCGCTCCTCGGACGGCGGAATGGCTCCGGCGTCGTAGGAGATCCCAGGCTTGGGCGCAGTTGCGGCCTGCTCCGCTAAGCCTCTTGCGGCGGGCGGCGCTGGTGTAGGCACCGCCACGGACTTTGACAACAGAGGGGCGCACGACGCCATTCCCAGGATTAGAGCCAACGTGATACCAAGATAACCCCATTTCTTTGCGTGCATGTTGCTTGTTTCCTTTCCCCTATGTAGTTGTTCGTCACAGGTGTATTAGGGACGTCTGCAAGATGGAGAGTGTTCCTGTGAAGGCCATTTACCAGCCAAAGGTAAGCCGCATGGCCAGCCGATGGGGCAGGCCAGACTCTTTCATTTTCCGCTGGGTGCTCTCGATATCATAGGGGACACGGCGGTATTCCACGGTGCACGCGTCCATATCCAAGAGCATATAACTGGCGCGGGGATCTCCATCTCGCGGTTGGCCCACGCTGCCGGGATTGATGATCCAACGTCCTTCTGCAAGGACAATAGGCTCACCGATACTGGGTATGATCACCTCAATATCTTCCCCTTCTGCTCGGTGGCGAAAAATCAGGGGCACATGGGTGTGCCCTACCAGGCAATAGGGCGTGGTGAAATAGGCGAAGTTTTGCTCAGCAGAATAAGGATGAGATATGTACTCCCAGATAGGGTATCGAGGGCTGCCGTGCACAATAGTGAACCCTTTTTCAACTACACGTTCTCCCAGATCTGTCAGAAACTGCCAGTTAGCGGCGGAGAGTTGCTTTCGTGTCCACAAACAGGCACGCATGGCGTCAGGATTGAAATCGGAGATGTCCAGTTTGTTGATAGCGGCCCAATCGTGATTGCCAGCTACGCAACGGAGTGACAATTCTTTGACCATCTCTGTGCACTCATTTGGATCCGGACCATACCCTACCACATCGCCCAGACACCAGACTTCATCAAAAGGGGGTGTATCAGCCAAGACAGCCTGCAGAGCGGCCAGATTGGAATGAATATCCGAGATGATTAGATAGCGCATTCAAGACCTCTTTTGAATTCTGCAAAGTGGTAAATTATGATACTGCCGGTTGCTTTCTATGGCAAGATAGAGTTCTGCTTTGTACTTAGAGCACCGGCCGGTTCGATTGTTTCCAGGCATGACTGGAATGGTGATCTCTTGGCGCAGTACGAGTTGATTTTGACAATAACGCGTATTTCGATTATAATTAAAAATCATTGTAAAAATAACACATTTCTAGCCAGCGGCGAGGGGATCCAAGCAAAAGTGAACCCGACTACCAGGCGAATCTACATGATTGCTATCTTTCAGATCATCCCGTTGCTTATCCTTCCACCCGATCTGTTTCGCACTGCGAGCGTGCGTTTTCTGATCCTGCCGCTCGTCCTCTTCGGTTTGCTAGCCTGGGGTCTTGTGACTTATCGGAAGTGGGCCCGTCGACTGAGCATCTTCGTTCAAGGGTTCCACATCATTATCCGGTTGCTCACCCTTTTGCCGCGAGCGTACATACCACATGCCGCGGGCGGTGGGCCTAACTGGCCGTGGATTCTCACGAGTGTGGCTGCAATCCTCCTTTCGGGCCTCTTTCTCTACATTATCGACCAGCCCGAGATCCAGTTAGTGTTCGAGGCATAGCCAGCGAAATCCAGCGGGTACCACGCGATGCCCAGTGGTCCGAGTGAGGATGGATCATGACACCACAATGACCCGTGGTGTCAGTGGCAAACGGCTCATTACCCTCAGCAGGCTTGAAAAGGGCCTCTTGCTATTAGGGTCGTTTTTTGGTATATTGAAATGGGCTTAGTGTACTGCCCAGGGAGGAGAGAGCGTGTGAACGATACTGTTATGAAAGTCACCCTACGCCTGATTACATGGGCGATGATCGTTGCCCTCGCAGCCGGGTTTCTCTACAGACTCCTCGCCCTAATTCTCTCGAATCCGGCCTACTTTTTCGAACAGGTGCGCAATGGGCTGCAGTTAGGATTCGTCTACGCCCTCATTGCTTTGGGCTACACCATGGTGTACGGCGTCGTGCGGCTCATCAACTTCGCTCATGGTGATGTGTTTATGGTGGGCGCTTTCACCAGTTTTTATGCTATCACCCGCTATGGATGGGGTTTCCTGCCGGCCATCTTGCTTTCCATGATCATCTGCGCTGTTTTGGCTATCACCATCGAACGGGTGGCCTACAAACCGCTCCGTGATGCGCCACGTATCTCCGCCCTCATCACGGCCGTTGGCATGTCCTTTTTCCTGGAGTACTTCTCCGCTCTGGATTTCGTGTTCACTCCCGACTATATTACGTACAAGCGCCCATTTGAGGTAAGGGTGTGGGAAGTCGGCGGGGTGACGATCTCCAACATCATGATCATCATCGTTGTAGCCGCCGTTTTGTTGCTGGCCTTCCTCCAGTACGTGGTGCGGCAAACGAAAATTGGCAAAGCCATGCGGGCTACCGCAGCCGATAAACCCACCGCCCGGCTGATGGGTATCAACATTGACTTGGTCATCTCGGCTACCTTCGGATTGGGCGCCCTGTTCGCTGGGGCAGCGGGTGTGCTTTACGCTATCGCTTATCCGCAAATCATCACTTTCGTTGGCATCTTGCCCGGCCTCAAGGCCTTTGTCGCTGCGGTGCTGGGTGGTATTGGCAGCATCCCGGGCGCATTCCTGGGCTCGCTTATCATGGGACAAGTAGAGGTGCTCACCACTGCTTTCTTTTCCGTGCCGTTGCCCTCCGGTGAGGTGTTACGAGGTTCCACCATCCGGGACCTCATTGCCATGGCTGTCTTGATCCTTATTTTCCTGGTCCGACCGCGTGGTCTGCTGGGTGAACCAGAGGCGGAGAAGGCATAGGGGGCTACTTATGAAGATATTGCGTGCCATACCCTCCTGGATTACCAGCGCTGTCGTTGCTCTGGCCCTTTACTTTGGCGTCGAGTGGCTTTTCCGCCAAGGAAAACTCACCATCTATTGGCAACAGGTATGCCAGATGGCCGGGATAATGGCGATCACATCGTTGGGGCTCAATGTGATCTATGGGTTCAACGGACAGTTCTCGCTGGGGCATATTGGCTTCTACGCCATCGGAGCCTATACATCCGCCCTGATCACCAAAGACTGGCAGACCCAGTGGAGCGGCGTTCGCACTGGAGCACTCGCAGGTGTGCTGGCCCTGGAGTTGGCATTGGTAATGGCAGGCGTGGTTTTCATGTTGCTCCGAGTGGGCCGATTGCAGAAACGGCTACGCGAAACCCTGTCTCGGTGGCTTAACCAGTTTGAGGTCGGGTTCCTCTCCTTTCTGGTGTTAGCAGTCGCTCTTATCATCAGTATGGCGGTTGGCATAGGAGTAATGAAGGGCGTATTTGCGGCACTGCCTGGTTTTTTGGAAAACCTTCTCGGCCGTCTGCCTGCCCAGATGGCAACCCAGGTCGTATTCTTCCTGGCTTTGATCTGTGGAGCTTTGCTGGCCTCCATTGTGGCTCTGATTATTGGACTGCCGTTACTCAAACTAGCATCTGACTATTTCGGTATTGCTACACTGGGGTTCGCTATGATGGTTTTCAGTGCCCTCCAGAACGCCGACAAGGTTATCCCAACCATGAAGGGAGCACGAGGCATGGTGGGCATCCCTCGTCTGACAACATGGACATGGGCCTTTGTGCTGACGGTGGCGGTCATTATTATCACCCGCAACTTGCGTTACTCCAGCGTAGGCCGAGCAATCGTTTCGGTGCGCGAGGATGAAATAGCAGCCAAAGCGATGGGCATTGATGTCGCCCGTTACAAAACTTTAGCCTTCACCATTGGTGCGCTCTTTGCTGGACTGGCGGGCGGTCTTTATGCTCATCTGTACACCTTCTTACATCCGAGCACCTTCAACTTCATCAAGGGATTTGACCCGCTTATCATCATCGTCTTTGGTGGACTGGGTAGTATTACTGGCACGATTGTGGCCTCAGCAGGATGGGCATTCCTTTTGGAAGGGTTACGCGTGCTTCTGCCTCAGGGGTTTGAGGCTTGGCGCTTCGTTATCTATCCTGTCCTGTTGCTGCTTATCATGCTCTTGCGGCCACAGGGGTTGTTTGGGGGTGTGGAACTGGGCTGGCTGAGACCGCCGAAAGTAGTCCGCCGGGAAATACCCACCCCAGCGGTCAGGCCGGTAGAGGTGGTCGCCAATCCTGACAAACATTCATCAGAGAGCGGAGGGGTAGCCCAATGAATGGTCGTCCCGATTCTGCACCGAGGTTCGATGGTGTCCCCGTCTTAGAAATCCAGGGGTTGACCAAGTATTTCGGCGGCCTGAAGGCTGTGAGTAACTTTGACGTGACTATTCATCAGGGAGAATTGGTGGGACTGATTGGCCCTAACGGTGCAGGTAAAACCACCGTATTCAATATGATCACGGGTCTCTATACTTTGAGCGCTGGGGATATTCGCTTCCAAGGACAATCAGTGGTTGGTATGGAGCCACATGCCATCACCCAATTAGGCATTGCCCGCACGTTTCAGAACATCCGCCTTTTTCCCAACCTGACCGTGCTGGATAACGTTCGGATTGCTTATCACCCTCATGCCGGCTATGGCATTGGTGAGGCTATCACCCGACTGGGCCGCTTTGGTCATCGGGAGAAAGAACTCACCGAAAAGGCGTTGGACTTCCTCGCCGTGTTCAATTTGGCCGACCGACACGACGAGATCGCCCGCAACCTGCCTTATGGCGAACAACGACGGCTGGAAATCGCGCGTGCCCTGGCTTCAGAGCCCAAATTGCTGTTGCTGGACGAGCCCGCAGCAGGCATGAACCCACAAGAAGTGGTGAGACTAATGGACCTCATTCACTTTATTCGTGATCGCTTTAAGTTGACCATCTTTCTCATCGAGCACCAGATGCGTGTGGTCATGGGCATTTGCGAGTGGATCACGGTGATGGATTTCGGTGAGGTCATTGCCCGGGGCACACCCAAAGAGGTTCGAGACGACCCTAAAGTCATCGAGGCATACCTGGGTTCAGGTGCTGCTCTGCACCTAGTAGCCTAGAAGAGGTTTATTATATGCTGCTGGAAGTCAGTGACTTGAACGTTTACTATGGCGCTATCCACGCGTTGCAGGGGATATCCTTTAACGTAGGAGAAGGGGAGATTGTGACGCTGATAGGAGCCAATGGGGCAGGGAAGAGCACGACCCTGAAAACCATCTCCGGTCTGTTGCGCCCGCGCTCAGGTCGCATTATTTTCATGGGCAAAGACCTCACCCGCATCCCTGCTGAGCACATCGTTTCGTTGGGTATTTCACAGGTGCCAGAAGGCCGCAAAATATTTGCTCCCCTCACGGTCCGCGAGAATCTGGAGATGGGCGCCTACACCCGCAACAGCCAGAAGGAAGTCGAGGAGGCTATGGAGCGGGTATTCGCCAGTTTCCCTCGGTTAAAGGAACGCATCAATCAAGTTGGCGGCACGCTCTCGGGTGGGGAGCAGCAGATGCTTGCCCTGGGACGTGGCCTTATGTCCAAACCCAAACTCCTGCTTCTCGATGAGCCTTCCATGGGTTTGGCTCCTTTCCTCATTGAAGAGATTTTCAGGATCATCAAGGAAATTAACGCGCAGGGCACGAGTATCCTGTTGGTAGAACAAAACGCACACATGGCCTTACAGGTGGCCCATCGCGGCTACGTGATGGAGACAGGACGTATCGTGCTCGAGGGCACGGCAGAAGAACTGCGCCAGAACCGCGAGGTGCGGCGAGCCTACCTCGGTGAGGCGTAAGAGACTGCCCTGTCCGGCAAAGGAGGTGATGTGGTCGTAAACAGCGCGATCTTCTGTCAGGGCCTGGTCAGCCCGCCTGTGCGTTCGGATGTTTGGCCGTTAGGGAACGGCCCAATTCAAGTCCAGTCTGAGGAGGAGAGGAAATGAACCCTAAGATTCGGAACATTTTGGCTGTCCTGGTGGTTGCAGGACTCTTACTATCGGCCTGCCGCCCCACACCCACTCCAGCCCCAACGCCCACTAAACCGCCGGTGG